>JAOXSF010000120.1 GCA_025800125.1 Marinobacterium sp. | reverse complement strand
GATAGCGGCCACAACGGCAATACCCCAGCTAAGATGGGTATACGATTTATTGATCACGAACAGTCATCCTGAACCTAAAGTTATAACGTACAGGCAATACCCTGAAAGCACCCTGAAGCAGAGCAGTCCTGACGCAAGTGCCCGGAAAGTACAGTGCATATTGCAGACACGCAAATGAAATCCAGCTCGGCTGCCAGGAATCTCAACATTCACTGCTTTCTGACACTCCCCGCTCATTCGGTACTTGTAGTGCAACTGGCGGACAAACGTGCTCCAGCTGGCATCGGCTATATGCTTTGCCAGTTTCGAGTTCTTTATTGTGGCTTGCACATTCAATGGAGCCACTCAAACCGCTTGATTTTCACGGACATCGAGCAGAACCGGTAACTACAAAAATCACCATCAACCCTGATGCTTTCAGAACATTAATGGCAGCAACGGAGTAAAAGGTACAGCATGTTTGTGAACGCCGTTCAGGTCAGACAAAGAAAGGCGCTTATATCGACAGGAGTGTTATCGGGTGCAGCACTGGCAAACCATTGGTTGCCAGGCTCTGATCTCCTGGGTGATGAAGCTTCAGGCCAGACACGTCTGGATTATAAGGTGTCCAGCCATGCCTGTACCTGCCGTGGAGAGCGCAGATGAACAAATTGCAGGTGAGCACACTGTTCGGAGTGCATCCATTGCTGATGGCGCTTACGGTTCGAACGAAAGGTTTTCAGACTCCAGAGCAGGATAGAGTGTTTGCTCATAAAGGTTAGTCGGAAGGATTCTCGGTTGCCTGAACCTGGCCATAACTCCTGACGGGAGATAATGCGTCTGATTGCCCGCTGAGTCGCCTGCCAGAGTATTCGGGGCAGAGAGTAATCAACCCAGACAACCGTCTGTGCGCGTGCCCATTTCAGTGTATTGGCGCGGGAATAGTTACCGTCCATCACCCAGCCATCCTGCTGGGTTGCCGCGTCCAGTTTTGCCAGAAACACTGGAAACGCAGGTTCTTGCCAATCAGGTAGCCAGTACAGGCTATCCATCTCTATATGACGTAATTGCAGTTTGTCTGCCAGTTGTTTACTGATGGTTGATTTACCAGTACCACTGGTGCCAATGACACAGATGTTGCCAGTTTCATTCATTGGAGGCTCCTTGCATGTTATACGACCTGATCTACCGTGGGCACGGTTAACGGGCCGAATTAAGCGATATGAATCAGCTATTATGAAAAGGGCGCGCAACTATACTGACTGACTCTGCGTGTGCAATGTGAAGTTCAGAAAATGTTATTTCTCAGATGTGTCGGCCTGTTGCTCCAGTAACTGAATAAAAGCGCAGGCGGCATTCGACAGGGTATGTTCGCGGTGGTGGATGTAACCCAATGGCCGGTACACCGGTGGCGCCTGTACCGGCAGTACAGTCAGATCATCCCCGAGCATGGTTTCGGGCAGCAGACTCCAGCCCAGCCCGATACTGACCATCATTCTTACCGTATCCAGATAGTTGGTGGTCATTGCCAGTTTCAGGTTCAATTCCTGGTTGCCCATTTGCTCGGCAAACAGTTGCTGTACACGGCTCTGAGTAAACGTTTTCTCACCGGGCAGAATGGCGCTGAATTCCAGCAGCTCCGGTAGTTGAACAACATTACGCCGGGCCAGCGGGTGGTCACTGGAAACAGTAAAACGCAGCTGGTCTTGCCAGATCTGATGGCTTTCCAGCACATCGTCTGACACCGGTGCCAGAGTGATCAGTGCCAGTTCCAGCTCGCCTTTCAGAATACCTTCATAGGCCACCTCAGATTCCGAAAAGCGCAGGTCCAACTCCACCTGAGGGTATTGCTGACTGAAGGCACGCAGTACCGGTGGCAACCGGTGCAGACTGATATGGTGACTGGCGGCCACCGACAACCGTCCACTGACTTCACCACTAAGATTGCCAATGGCACGACGGGCATCATCCAGTTGCAGAATGATGCCGCGGGCACGTGGCAGCAGTGCCTTACCTGCTTCAGTCAGTTTGATGGTGCGGCCGATACGGTCAAACAGTTTTGCATCCAGCTGACTTTCCAGCTGTGCAATCCGCTTACTGATCGCCGATTGAGTCAGAAACAGCCGCTCAGCGGCACCGGAAAAGGAGCCCTGCTCAGCAACGGCGATAAAGGCATTCAGTGTATGGGTGTCCATGGCTGATTCCTGGTGGTCAAGTTGTCAGATAGCTGCTGTATGTAGAGAGCAAACCGATTGATCTTATTGTGGTTTTTCTGCATATCGCAGTAATGGCGTAATGCCACAAGGGAATAATCTAGCAGGAGCAAGCGGTTGAATACATCATTCGGATTTGAGCTGAGATCGCTGGAGATTTTTGCTCAGGTGGTGGATACCGGCAGTATGGCCCGTGCCGGGCAACGGCCAGGGATGAGCCTGTCGTCATGAACTGGGGGATTTGCCCGCGAGATTGCCGGTGATTGCCGCCGGATTCTGGATACTCGCATCAAGGCAGAGATTACCAATGAATATCAATGGTTGCAGAGTGAAATTGAGGCCTGCATAGCCGTTCAGCTCAGTTGCGGCTGTTCAGCCAAGCAATGATTTCTGGTGCAAGCTGACGTTGTGATTTTCCACTGACAAAGACACCGATATGCCCACTGGCAATTTCCAGAGCTTTGTAATCCTGGCTGGCGCAGAGGTTTTCCAGCGCACGTGATGCCGCCGGTGGTACCAGGTGGTCATGACTGCCATAGATATTAAGTACAGGTTGGGTGATGTTTTGAAGCTCAACGCTGAGACCGCCAATCGTAGTGCCACCGTTCATCAGGCGGTTTTCACGGAAAAATTGTACAAAGAACTCCAAAAAAGCCTGACCTGCCAAGTCCGGGCTGTCATTAATCCAGCGCTCCATACGTAAAAAGGAACGGGCGCTGTGCTGGGTCTGTAGCTGCGCTGGCAGGTTCAGGTATTTCTGTTGGCCCAGTCGCATCGGCATCAGTGATGCGTAGATATGGTTCAGCAATTCGCCGGGCAGATTGCCATAGCAGTCGACGGCCAGTTCTGCATCAATATATCGGGATAAGGCAGTCAGAAGATTATCCGGGGTATGAAAGTCTACCGGTGTCACCATGGTAATCAGATTTCTGACCCGCTGCGGATAAAGCGCGCTATAACACAGACTGAATACCCCGCCTTGGCAGATGCCCAGTAGATTGAGCTGCTCAGTGCCGGCATGCTGGCAAGTCTGTTCAACGCAGCTGTGCAGGTAGTCATTTATATAATCATCCAGATCCAGAAAGCGATCTGCGCGATCTGGATAGCCCCAGTCAATCAGATAGACCTCCAGGCCGCCCTCAACCAACCGCCGTAACAGTGAGCGTTCAGGTTCCAGGTCTACCATATAAATGCGGTTTACCAGTGCATAGCTGATCAGTAACGGTGTGTTGCACCGTTGCTTCGTTAGGCCCTGGGCCGGACAGTGATAGAGGCGTAGTTTGTCACGCCGGTATATTTCCGTTTTCGGCGTCTGCCAGACATCGACTTCGTTGATGTTCTGCAAAATTTTTTGTGCATGTTCAGCTTGCTGGCGCAGTGTTGCCAGTTCCTTTTGCAGGTTAGTGGCGGTCAGTGTCAGGCCGTTCATTTTGTCTGCTCCTGTTCAAACTCGTGCTCCTGATCAGATCGGTGCTGCTTTTGTTGCTGCTTGCCCGGCAGTCCCTCCAGCTTTTCCAGTCGCTCATGCAGCGTTGCCAGCTGTCGTTGCAGATGATCAGTTTGTTGTTGCAGGTGCAGGGTCTGCTGTTGTTGGCGGCGATTTGCTTTACGCAGTGTTGCCTGTTGCTTTAGTAGCTGGTCGAATAATGTCAGGCTGACCAGCCCTGCCTGCTGGTACTGGCTGTCACGCCAGTGACGGGCGAACTGCTGTAACTGCATCTGGCTGTTGCTGAGGGCGCCATACAGCTGCTGATAGTGATCGCTGAAGGCCAGTGTTTGCCAGGCGTTTTCATAGCAATCCGTCCACATGTCATGCAGAGCTTGCAGTGACTCTACGGGTTCCTGCTGTAGACGAGCGTGTAGTTGATCACGGGCTGTCAGGGTCAGGCCGTTATAGAGCTGAAGATAATCATTTAATGCTTGCTGATAGTGTTCCAGCAGCATTTTACCTTCTTGCAGTACTGCCTGTTGTTGTGACGACAGGCCTGGCAGAGGCATGGACAGCAGATTTTTCAGGCCTTGTATAAAGGGTTCTGCCGGGGCGTTATGCAGTTGATCCAGACTGAGCTGCCCCGGATTGAGCTGACTATACAGGGTGATCAGCGCTTCAGGCAGCTGCCAGCGGCGCATGATCAGGGTGTTTTGCTGTTGCTGGATATAGCAGATAAACTGATCCAGTACGGCTTGAGTTGGCTGGCCAGCTTGCAGTTGTGCCAATAGCTGCTCGCCATAGTGCTGAAAACCATCACTACTGTACCGCAGTTGCTGTGCCAGCTCTGCCATCAGTTGGGGCATTTCGATGGTCGTAGCTGAATACAGCGGCCCCGCCGTCAGCATCTGCTGCCAGAACTGCTGCTGAGCCTGAAACCAGGCATCCATCTGTTGGGAAAAATCAGCCACCTGCTTCTCCTTAGATCAACCGAACACCCAGTGTACCCTGGCGGCTGTTTAAAAAAACTGCCTGCACAAGGGCCTTTAGCAAATAGCCGCGTAAACCGTCGCCCACTCGGGTGGGGGTACAAGCAGGCACTACGAGCAGTGTTGCTTGAGGATGGGGCACCAGATCCAATACAGACTGTAAATACGGTTCTGGGTGTTGGTATGGGGCTGGCTCACCTTGCTACCGATTCCGAAGGTGACAAAGTGGCAAGTGCCCATGCTGACTTTCAGCATGAGCTGTCTTGACAGTTCATTGGTAAAAGCCAGGTGGTGATCGTCGAGATGTTAAAAGTGAAAACATGCTCAGGAACCAGAAGCTAGCCAGACACATTGCGGACGCTAACTCCAAAACCTGTTCCTGCTGCGGGCACAGAATGGAGGCGCTGCCACTGTCAGTACCCGGTGAAGACCGTGTAGTGATCGCACACTCTTTACCCTTCTGTATCTGCACGGAAAGGCGTTTATCTGCCGTCAGCACCATGGTCATCCAGCCAATATCTTTAAAGCCAGATATTCCCTGAGCCTCGGCAATAGCCTGTGCGCGTTTAAAGCCAGGTGCTGTATTCAGGCATACGTCTCTGAATGGCTGTAATGCTTCAGGTAATGAGCTAGAACGCGAATTCAATTCCGAAGTGCAACACTCCTTATCTCAAGCAGTTTTCAGATAGTTATTAAATACTGTCTGAGGCTGCTTGTACTCAAGGCATTTCCGAGGCCTCAGGTTAAGCCGCTGCTGGGCCTGTGCCAGCTGCTCACTCGTCACAGTG
>JAOXSF010000034.1 GCA_025800125.1 Marinobacterium sp. | reverse complement strand
GGCTGGTGTATCTGCCAGCAAAACCGACATTGCCGATGGCCAATCTGCAACTCTCACATTCACCGGCCCTGGCAGCATGACCGTAACGGCGGTTTCTAACGGTGTTGCTGCTGAGTCCTATCTTCGCAGCTGGGGTGCCAGCACTGCTGTTATGGCTGCGCCCTCTGTGCTGACCCCGATTGCGGGCACAATTGCGCTACAGCCGGTAATCACCGCCAGCACCTACAGCGTCAGCCCTGCAGGCTATGACACACACACGCACAGCCAGTGCCAGGTTCGCGCAACCGATGGCAGCGTGCTCTGGGACAGCGGCGAAGTCAGCGCAACCACAGAGTTTGCAGTCAGCTCAGCCCTGCCCGCCGAAACCGACGTTGATATCGTCGTGCGCTACAAGGGCAGCCGCCTGGGTTGGGGAAACTGGTCAGCACTGGCGCGGCGCACGACGCAAGCCGCAGGCGGGGCGGGGGTGGTTTACCCTGACGGCGGTATCGGCGGCCCGGTTGTCGGTGGTTATCGGCTGATTGTCGCATCAGCCGCGCAGCGTGGGCAGAGTGTCCGCCACGGTTTGTACGGCACAGATACATCGCTGACAAATATTACCAACAGCTCAACACCAGACCCTCAGAGCGGGTACGACAACACAAATACCCTGATCAACGGCTACAGCGGTGTGAATGATGGTCAGGGCTCGACTGGTCCGGCTGCTGCGCAGCACTGCCGGGATCTGGGCTCCGACTGGTACCTGCCGAACAAAGATGAGCTGGCTGCAATCGTGGCTATGGCTGATGAGATCGACGCAGCCGACAGCTCTACAGGCCTCAGTTTTGCAGATATCGGTAATAGCTATATCTGGTCCTCCTCGGAGTACAACAGCCTCGGCAGCTGGGTGGTCCGGGCCAGTGGCGGCAGCATCTACGGCTACAATCGCAGCGACGTTTACGCCGTCGTGCCCGTCCGGAGGGTTTCTCTTTAAATTTTGTCTTTTGCTGTTGCGGGCGTTTAAGCCCGCATAAGGAGTCTTGATGGAACTGCAGTCATACGAAAAGACACCGATCTATCGTCATGCGCGAGATCTGCTGCGAGATGCGCACCGCATTACCGCCAGCATGAGTAAAAACTACAAATACAGCCTGGGTAAGCGGATTACTGAGTATGCCCAACTGCTCGTTGAGTCGGTTTTTCTTGCGTATGAAGAGCGCGACGATCCGGCGGTGAAACTGGCGTATATCGGGGAGATCAAAGCTGCAACGCATCGGCTGATGATCAGTTACCGTGTCGCCGATGACCTGCAGCAGATCCCGCGTAAAGATTACGGGGCGCAGACCGAAGTATTGGTCGGGATCATCAAGCAAACCCGGGGCTGGCAGCGTTCAGCCCCAGCAGTGCCAGCGCCAGATCACTTAACAGCTACATGGGCATCATGCGTCACAGCGCCAGCTACAACCTGCGCAGACAGCTGTGTCGGCAGGCGTCAGTACCGACGCTGTGGGCGCATGATGCGAAGTTCACAAAGATAAGGGAGTTATAATGAAGTACGGAATGACAATTGGCGACGTAGAGATCTGCGGACCCACCTCAAATCTGACCCATCTGGCTGGAATAGCATCTCGCTACGGGTTTGCAATTTCAGACGCCATTACCGGGCCGACGTCTCAGACAGTGGCAGGGCAAACGCTGCGCATCCTGCCAGGCATCGAAGAGCGTCCCGGTCCGCCAGCGCCAGTCGGCTATCACGGTACGCTGACGCAGTGGATACTGGACGTCGGCAATCAGCGCTTTGTCCGCACAATCGATTACCAGCCGCTGTTGTTTGATGCCATGGTGGATCAGGTGGAGAAGCACATTGCACATCAGCAGGATGAAGCTCTGGCGCGTATCGAGCACGGTTATACGGCTCAGGAGGTAAAAACCTGGGCACAACAGCAGGCGGAAGCAGAGCGATGGGCGGCTAATGCTGAAGCTCCAGTGCCTCTCTTAAGTCAGCTTGCACAGCGCAGAGGTGTTGATATCTCGGTCGTTGTCAGCAAGATTCAGGCGAAGGTCGGTCAGGCAGCAAAGCTGACCGGTATCGTGCTGGGTGATGCGCAAGCTGCTGCAGCAACACTGGAGCAGATGAAAGAGCAGGAAAAAGCCGGGAAACTGCCGAAAACCTGGTTTGAACAGCTGCAAGGGCTGGCGGTCAGCTGGCGTTCTAACTGGCCAAAGGAGTTGCTGGGTGATGAATAGAGATCTACTTTCAGTATTTTATTCGGCTGGTATATGGTTATCTCTGGCGAACGAAAGCCCTCTGGGGATGACCGTTTTTGTAGGTTTATCAGCCGGGTTGCTACTAAAAAGGGTTAGAGCCAACAGGACAGGAGCTGCCCAGTGATGAAACGTCTACTGATCTTTTTTTCTGTAATGACGATTACAGGCTGCTCTTCAAAAGGGTTGTCGGCTCAGGATCTGGCGCAGTTACAGCAGGCCAGACCCAATACGCTGACCGTTACCTGCCCTGCAGGAGGTTGTACGGTTGAATACCGTGACCCCCGTGATCAGATTCAGCTGCCACGGCAGACTAACGCTTACGATGTGGCGCAACAGCTGATTCAGACCGGCGGTTCTGTGGCGATGGGTGTTGCCCCCTGGGTGGCCACGGCAAGTATTGCGGCAGACAGCTTCAAGAAGGCTGGTAATGTTATTACTGACAGTTACAACGCTGACAACACCCACACACCGGCTGTCATTACAACGCCTGATCCTGTGGTTGTGACAGCACCTGACCCGCTGGTCGTTCATCCCGTTGTAGTCCAGCCGCAGCCGTTACAGGCGGTGTCGCCATGAGTGACGTAAGAATGCTGGTTATCCCGCCAAAAAAGTGGTGGAAGCCAACACGCTACCAGCTGCTTGATGATGTGGGCGTCTTTGAACACACCGTACCGGCTGGCTATACCACTGATGGGGCCAGCGTTCCCCGTTGGCTGGCTGCTGTGGCAGGTCTGTTGGCTATTATCTGTCATTACGCCGACTTATCTGCAGGTGTGCTGCTGTTCTCCGCCGTCGGCGCAGCGGTGGCCTATTTTCCGCCGACCGGACATTACCTGAAAGCAGCCATTGTGCATGACTGGCTGCTGGAGGGTGCGCCTGGTGGCGGCGTAGTCCGTGCGGGATTTGTGGGCACCAACATTAACCAGGGCAGCTTTCGCTCCCCATTACGAAACCGCCATGCAGTTGACAGGGAGTTTCACTACCTGATGAAACGGTTGCAGGTGGGGTTTGTGCGCCGTCGCATCATGTATGGTGCAGTATGGCTGTACAGCTTTAAAACTCTGTATCAGACGTTATATCAGAAGTGGCGACAGTAACTGCAACTGCTTGCGTGACTTCCCAGCACCCGGCCCTACCATAGGTCGGGTGTTTTGTTTTCTGGATACAAAAAGGGGCGGTCAAGATGGATTATTCAGCGATACAGGCAGTTGATTTTGCGCTCGGTTACCACCTGGCACAGATATTCACGCCCGAAAACGTCCCTCTACAGGGGCCAAAAGCGTTTGACCGCTTCCTGAACAACGATATTGCGAAGAAGATCGTGCGCGGCGCTATCTTTGAGCCAGTAGCAGTGTTGAAGGCGGTAGAGGGCAGTGGTGGCCATCTTCAGACCATCCGAACCGGCAAGGTCGATATAAAGATGAATCAGGCGGTATTACCGCTTGTTCACTACGGTCGTTATCCAGGCCTGCGTTCACCTTCAGACCCCAGCAGAACAGATATTCAAACACATACAGTAGATCTGCCGTCGGACAAGCCCGCTGAAGTAACCATCATGTATGTGGAGCTGGACTACCAGCTCACAGTGATGGCCTGGGATACACCAACACTCGACAGCATGATCGTGGCGTTGACCATGGCGCTCAAGCAGAAATCGAATTTCGACACAGTATGCAGCCTTGAGGGCGAAAGGATCGAGGATGTGCCCTGTAAAATCCTTAACGCTCACGAAATTGCATTCACCGACAGCAGTGCAGAGCGAGATAAAAAACGGCTCCATGCCGCCACAACTACGTTGTCGATAAGAGCGCCTTTGCTGGCGGGTAAATACGTTGAAGTGTGTGACCAGATCCGCGTAATGCTGGAGTTGGGGCACCGTACCGACTGTGAAGGCGGGGCCTGCGGGATTTTATAATGCGGCATCTCGTCTTTCAGAAGTTTTTAGTTAATGGACAGGAGCTGGACAGAGGGCTGTTACGCCAGGGTTCCTATGTCGAGACGCTGGACCTGTCCGGGCCTCGGCTTATTCTTGAGTTGCTGGATTTTGACCGCACCCTTCAGGATGACTACGGCGTTGTTGATGATGCGGTTATCACTGTGGTGATCGATGACGGTGAGAAACGGGGTGGCATGAGCTTCAGTGAACAGTTCGTGATCAAATCGGCAACACGCGGTGCTAACGAGATGATGAAAGTTCAGGCTCTGGCCAAGCCTGTCAGCGACATCAAAGCACCTGCGACAACAGCAACCTTCCTGACGAAAAAGACCGTACAGCAGATCATGGGGGCGACGGTTGGGGGAGGGGATATTGACTCTTTTCCGCTGGTTGATGCGTTTCATGTATCACCCGGTGAGACCATCTCTCAAAAACTGCGCCAGCTGTCCCGTGAATGTGCCGCCCGCGTCTATTACCTGCGCGGCACCTGGTATTTCAAGCAGATAAGTAAGTTATGGGATCAAGGGCCATCGAACACGTTTTACGCTGATGATATGCGAAAAGACAGGATAATCGGCGGCCACGAAAACCTCTATAAAACCACTTTGCTCGATGTGCAGATCCCTCGACACTACCTTGGCTGGGAGATCACCAAAGGCGTGATTGCAGAGAGCCTGCACGGCGATAAAGCAGCAGAACACACGCAGTACCATCAGATCACCCAGCTCAACAATATCAGCGCATACATCGCGCCAGCGATCCGGTTCACCACCGATGGGGATGGTGCTATCAAGCCTGGTCAGAAACAGCGTTTTCGGTTCTCAAGATCAGCGCAGGGTAAACCGTTTGATGAGACCGTGCCGGAGTACCTGTTATCAACCGAGGTAACGCACTGGGAGTCAGAGCAGAAATACCAGACGCTTGTGCAAGCCGGGGATTTCAGGCCGTGAGTGTTTTTGATAAGGAATACCGTGCCCAGGTTATCAGCACAGAAGACCCTGAACAGCTACTCAGGGTGCAGGTGCGTATACCGGGCCTATGGGATGCGGTACCGAAAAAAGATCTGCCGTGGGCGGAATATAAGTTCAACGACGCCCGGTATCGCGGGGGAGAGTTTAATCCAGCGGAACTGGACGACTGGGTGTGGGTGGATTTTATCAACGGCGACAGTCGTTACCCGCGTATTACGGGCTGGTGCCACTTTGCACCGGGTGGGAAACCTGACACCCCCCATGAGGCATGGGTTGGCCCGGAAAAGATTGTCCATAAGCTGGACCAGGTAATCGGAGAGCCGAAACCGGTCGATCCGGTTTACCACGGCAGTCAGGTACTGGAGAAATTCGGCCTGATCCAGGAGATCAACCCGGACGGGGAACTGCTGATAACCCAGCGAGAAACCGGCACTGCCTTCAGGTTTACCAAAGAAGGTGCGATACACCTGCATTGTGAAGAAGTGCTGTATCACTCCAGCGTAAAAGACACCACCGGTCACGTCGGCAGGGACTGGCTGTCTCAGACTGATCGAAACCTGCACTTCAAGATTGCACAAAACTGCACCTTCGATATTGGCGGCAACCTGACATTCAATGTCGGCGGGACCGTCGATGTTATCTCTGGCGGTGTGCAGACGTATATAGCACCACATATCGACCTGAACCCGTAGAAAGGAGTAATCGCATGGGGAAACCTGTTACCCGTGCCACCGCTGATCTATGCACAGGTCATGGCCCCTGTCCGCCACGGCTGGCAGAAGAAGGATCACCCAACGTGCATGTAAACAGCCTGCCTGCAAACTGTCTGGGTCATGCCTGGGCAGAACATTGTAAACACAAGGGATACAGTGCATCCGGTAGCGGTACGGTTTTTGTTAATAGTCGCCCACTGGTGCGTGTGGGCGATGATATCGACTGTGGTTCTAAATCTGCTCAGGGCTCACCAAATGTCCATGCAGGCGGGTGAGCAACTGCTGTGCATCAGCATAGTTGCGATGGCAGCGGACGCGGGTGGTACCTGACCGAGTCCGCCAGACCTCTGCAACAATCTTGAATCTACCGGGCTCCAGCGCTGCATCAGCATCAGGGTCAACGGCGATACAGTGAGAGTCATCTTTACTGAGATATACCGTGTATGGGGTTATTTCAGACTCGATTAGATCAAATCTTCGTTCTAGCGTTCCTGCACTGTAACTGCCACCGATCATTTTGGCTCAATCCTTAGCTTCACTGCATAAACAGCACGGCCGCGCTTTAGCGGCTCATACTCCACTTTGAGGTCGGACTCGCTGGTGATCTCTCTGCACGCCCTTTCTATCACCCGCTTACGAAGATCCCGCCAGTCCCGGTATGTGTCTTCAAGACAGAACATATCTCGCAGATCATCCAGTTCGATATGACGCCAACCGGTGCCTTTAAATTGACTGGCCAGCTCATAGAGACGCATGGAGTGAGTAGACTTCAGCCCGGCAACACCCAGCAGCTCATAGCTGGTGAATTCTCCTATCAGATCTGTCAGATAGTGAAGGATTTTGCCAGAGAATGTGATCGTTACCCGGCCTTCTCTTTTACTGTACTCCTGACCGCTGATCCAGCGAATTTCAGCACCATCAGACTGGTCTCCCCTGATGCGCACGCTGCGATGGTAGAGGTCAGAAGCCGCTTTTCTCAGCCGGTCATACGCGACATTCCGACTGATATTGAAGGCATCAGCCCATTCAGAGGCATATACGGTTACATCTACACACCGGTCTTTCCAGGCCCGGCTTGTGGGGTCGAGCTGCGATATAGCAACAATCAGCAGCCGTTTTTCGTTCAGATTCATGGCATAGCTGGCAGTGATCAGAGCATTGTCCTGAGTCACGCCACGGGATGCTGCTTCTTCATCCTGCTCACCAACAATCTGTCCCCCTTTGACCAACAATCCGTCCCCCTTTGATTTGGGTTTCACCTGACTACTACTCTCAATCTGAATACTTACCCACAGCTTAACGAATTATCCACAGCGAACCAACAATCCGTCCCCCTTAACCAACAATCCGTCCCCCTTGAAACGCTACAGGCCCCGTCGTTACTGGGCTGTAGCGGTCCTAAAAACAAGATTAAAAACAAGTTAAAAACAAGTTAAAAAGCTTTAGCAAACTCCGCGTAAACCCTCGCCCAATCGGGCGGGGATACAAGCGGGAACCGCGCAGCGGTTCTAATCCAGCATGGCCTGACTCTACACGCACATTCATTTACAAATTTCATTACAAATTTTATAATTGCTATAT
>JAOXSF010000032.1 GCA_025800125.1 Marinobacterium sp. | reverse complement strand
GGCTGGTGTATCTGCCAGCAAAACCGACATTGCCGATGGCCAATCTGCAACTCTCACATTCACCGGCCCTGGCAGCATGACCGTAACGGCGGTTTCTAACGGTGTTGCTGCTGAGTCCTATCTTCGCAGCTGGGGTGCCAGTACTGCTGTTATGGCTGCGCCCTCTGTGCTGACACCTGTTGCGGGCACTATTGCGCTACAGCCGGTAATCACCGCCAGCGCCTACAGCGTCAGTCCCGCAGGCTATGACACACACAGCCAGAGCCAGTGCCAGATTCGCAAAGCCGATGGAACAGTGGTCTGGGACAGCGGCGAAGTCGCTGCCACAACAGAGTTTGCCGTCAGCTCAGCCCTGTCCGCAGAAACTGACATAGACATCGTCGTGCGCTACAAAGGCAGTCGTCTGGGCTGGGGAAGCTGGTCAGCACTGGCGAGGCGCACTACACAGGCCGCAGGCGGGGCGGGCGTGGTTTATCCAGATGGCGGCATCGGCGGGCCGGTTGTCGGTGGTTATCGGCTGATTGTCGCATCAGCCGCGCAGCGTGGGCAGAGTATCCGCCACGGTTTGTACGGCACAGATACATCGCTGACAAATATTACCAGCAGCTCAACACCAGACCCTCAGAGCGGGTACGACAACACAAATACCCTGATCAACGGCTACAGCGGTGTGAATGATGGTCAGGGCTCGACTGGTCCGGCTGCTGCGCAGTACTGCCGGGATTTGGGCTCCGACTGGTACCTGCCGAACAAAGATGAGCTGGCTGCAATCGTGGCTATGGCTGATGAGATCGACGCAGCCGACAACTCTACAGGCCTTAGTTTTGCAGATATCGGTAATGGCTATATCTGGATCTGGTCCTCCACGGAGTCCCGCAGCACATTCAGCTGGGTCGTACGCGCCTCAGACGGCAGCATCGCCCACAGCCTTCGCGGCAACTCTTACGCCGTCGTGCCCGTCCGCCGCGTCCCCGTTTAAGCACGCCCGGTGCTGCCTATGCCACACGTTATCAGGGGTATAGGTTAGCCATATTAAGCATTCAGCCCAATATGGGGTTTATTCATGACAGCCATTGAAGAGATACAGCATAAACGCGGCTCTACAGCCGCTAGCAATGCCTATATAGGCCTTACAGGAACGATATCAATCGACACTGAAGGCCAACGTCTGTTACTGCACGACGGAGTGACACCCGGCGGAGCATTTCAGCTCCATGCGTCAGCTCTTCTTGATGAAGAACTGAACTTCTCATCAAACCCAGAACACTACATTGCGGCATCAGGTCAGCAGGAGATCAATCCCGGTGCTGTCGATCTGTCAGACCCGGAAAAAATCTCAGTCACTGTCAACAAGGTGCGCCTGAAGTCTGGCTGGTCTGTATCCGGCCCGAACATCCGATTCGACCAGCCGATAGTTGGTGGTGAGCAGATTGAGGTCTGCAATATTCACAGTCTGAAAGAGATTGTCGAGCAATTTTCCGCCAGCCCGGTTGATGCAGAGCAGCTGCTGCAACAGGTTAACCAGCATCTGAACAGCCCGGCGACATTGCAGACGCTGGCA
>JAOXSF010000101.1 GCA_025800125.1 Marinobacterium sp. | reverse complement strand
CGGTCATAAGCTCCGACCGATTGGCGTAGGGAGGAGCGCCAGGGGCCTCGTTCGACGATGGGAGAAGCCATCGCAGCTTCATTGGGCAGCCCCCAGCCAGTTAGGTGCCGCCCCGCCATGACTCGCCTGATCTACTGGGTGCGTAGAGGTTATGGGACTGACCTTCCTGACAAGCGAGCGACAACTTTGCACCAGGCAGTAAAACACGAAACCAAACGAAGACTCCAGCTCTTCGACTAGCAAGCTGGAACGCGCGCACCATGTGCACCGGACTCACGTCCGACCTCCATCATCTGGATGACTTCCGCAAGACAGCCATCATCAACAAGGAGCTGGCACGACTTAACATCGACGTCGCCTGCCTACAGGACACCCGCCTGGCCGACAGCGGTTCTCTCAGAGAATCAGATTACACCTTCTATTGGCAGGGCCTGTCCCATGACGAGCCCAGGCAGCATGGTGTAGGTTTTGCCATAAGGAACTCGCTGATTGCCACCACAGAACCACCGACAGGAGGGACGGAAAGAATTCTTACTCTCCGCATAAAGACAGTATCGGGCTTCACCAACATCTTCTCAGTGTACGCTCCAACCCTCACGTCCACTTCAGAGACCAAAGATCAGTTCTACAGT
>JAOXSF010000059.1 GCA_025800125.1 Marinobacterium sp. | reverse complement strand
TGTGGCGCTGGCGTCACCGGCGGCTGTGGTGCTGGCGTGACCGGTGCAGCCACACTACCCGGATTTTGCTGCTCCTGTGCTACTTCATTCTGCGTTACCACCAGCTGACTACGACTCTGCTGAAACAGTGTCTGCGAGACGGCATCAACGGTTGCCAGATCAACTGCACCATCATCACCCGCACGCTGGGCAACCGTATCTCGAATAACTTCCAGCTGGCCAGTCGCAACTTTACGCATGGCAAGGGCTGTCACCATTGCCTGCTCCGCTGTACTCATATCCTCAGTGGTACTGTCTGCAACAGTACTGGATACAACCTGCACAATAACCTGACTGACCGCATGCATACGGCGACCTTCAGCAGAGTCCATCGCAACAAAGTCTTCATAGACCATTTGTGCTTCAGACAGGCTCAATTGTTGCCTGACCTGCTGCTCCGCCTGCTCCAGCGGCTGCCCGGCCTGCTGCAACGCACGAACCATGGTGGTAACCGGTGTTACATATTTATTTTTACCTGGTGGCGATGTCAGGCTATAAGAGACTTCCAGAGGCGCAGCTGGACGATCCATATCCACTGTAATACCAGGTATAACCTCTACAACAACAGCACTATCCGGGCTGGAGCTACCGTCAAGCTCAAAGTAACCACGCTCATCAGTCAGCGTATTGGCTTCACCTTCGCCACAAATACCGTCTTTGTTAGCATCAATACAGGCTCGCGCCCGGTTCAGATAGCCGTCAATTGCCTGTCCCGATACCACACCATTAGCGCTACCGGTGTTTCCGCTATTAACACTGCCGGAGTCCGAGTCTTCTGACATAAGGCACCCGGTTAATGCGGCCTGCATTGCTACAACCAGCGCCAGCTTTGAGAAAGCCGGACCAGTATAACGGCTATCCATATACCTACTCCTTATTACATTTTAAGGCAAACACAATGGAATAATGAGTACGGATTATAATAAGATTGCAAAGATTGTGTAAACATAATTGCGAATCATTATTACTATGAGAAACATAAAATTACATCCAATGGCCCTTGCCGTTGCGATCGCTCTGACAGGCTGTAACGAAGACAGCAGTCGCTCGGCCTCATCAGGGAACGCAACCTTTACGCCAACGGCGGGTACAACGGACAACTCAGCGTTTATTACCGGCTACTGCCAGGACATGAATCTGGATGGCCAGTGCGCCAGCACTGAACAACTGTCCAGTACAACACCACTTCTCAGTCAGGATGCTCGTTATCCGGTCATCAAGCCGGAAACCAATTACCTGCTGACACGACCACATAACGGCACTCAGATTTCGCCTTTTACTACACTGGTGGAAAATGAACTGCGCCAGAACAGCGCACTGAATGGCAGTCAGGCGCTGGCGATTGAGTCGCTTAACAACGCCTTCTCACACATGGGGCTCGATTTTGCACAGTTGCTGACCACAGACGGCCCAGCCGACCTTGCTAATCAGATCAGCCAGTCATTTGCCCAGGCAACCGCACTGCGACCCGAACATGCTTACGCGGCCATCGCAGCAGCAGCAGACGCCATGGTGGTAAATGGCCGCTTTGATGTTACGGTCTCTACACATCAGATTGATGAATACATCAATCATGGTGTTGTACAGGTCAGTTATCAGCAGATTGATGACAGCTTCAGGGCAAAAACGGTCAGCACCGTGGAAGGTACAATTCTGGCCAGTTCAGGGGATAGCCTGATCCTGCTCAGGGGCGATACATCACAAGACCTGACACTAAGTATCGGCACAAGCAATACCGCTACCAGCAGCTCTGGCGTCACAAACAGCTCTGGTGTTACAAACAGCTCTGGCGTTGCAAACAGCACAACGAGCGTCACTTCCAGCCAGGTATACGTTCCTCAAACCGGCACACCCAGCAGCAATAACAGCTGGATCTCTGGCGATGGCAATAATCTGACGCTCTATCTGGCAGATGATGACGACGATGATGATGATGACGATGACCATGACTCTGATTCCGGTGCATCTACAGGTCAGACCACATACCCGACCACACCGACGACCTATCCAACCACAACCAACCCGACTACATACCCAGCCACAACAGCAAGCGCACTGGCTCAGCTTGATGCAATCACCCACGTAGCATTGTCACCTGATGCCCGCGAAGCACTGGTACTTGCCCACCGCTATACGGGCAGCAGCTCAACTGAACTTGTCTGTTCCAGCACCACCACCAACGGTTATGGTGTATACAAACTGGATCTGTCGACAGTGTTACCAACTGCAACGCAGACAGGCAGCACAGGCACTATAGCCAGCAGCAATATCGCAACGAGTACATCGGCTGGTAACTCACTGAGCTATGACAGCATCTCTGCAGCCAGCGGTGGTATTACACTGCCAACACTGCCAGCGCCCACTCCAGCACCAACCACGCCAACCGTATCAGTGCCAACCGTATCAGTGCCGACAACACCGACAACCTCAGTACCTGCCCCTAGCACAAACACAGGTATACAGGCTGCAACAGGTGGACTGATCAGCAGCATGTGCCTGAACGAAGATGCTTCTATTGTGGCGGCTGACTGGGGTAATAAACGTGCGCTGATCAGCAACGCATATGGCACCTATATCCAGGCGATCAGCACAGACGACCTGACGCCAGGCCAGGCACTGACATTGCCTGCGGGTAGCAGCGCGTTGAACACACTGGTTATCAGGGAAGATGGTCACTACGCACTGGCAGGTAATGACCAGGGGCTGCTGCTGGTCTCATTAGACAGTATGCAGATTCTGGACTACAACGCAGGCTTTACACCTTCCAGCAACAATGTGGATGGTGTTGCGTTCTACAACGGCGGTAATGCAGCGGTCAGCTGGGAGCAGGGAAAAACCGAACTGTCCCTGTTCAATCTGACAGACAGCCAGGGCAATATGCAGCCACCACTGCCGGTCAGCAGCATTACTCTGCCCGCAGCAATCCGGACAACAGCGCTGGAGAATGATAGCAGCCTGATTGTGGCAACCATCGGCAACCATGCGCTGTACCGTGTCAACCTGCTGAACGGCAGTATTACACGCATCAATGTACAGTCTGATTACGACTTCACACTGTTAGCGGTTGATAATGAAACACTGATGGCACTGGACTCAGACAACCGCTTCGTCCGAATCAATGATCAGAATCTGGTTGCGCACCCGCTGGATGCCGCACGCCTGAGCCTGAACGACACACTGATTAAAGCGGGCAATAGCAACCTGCGTAACATTACCAGCAATCTGAACCTGCCAGACCGGCTAAACAATGTCAGTGGTGTAACCATTAGCTGGCAGAGCAGCCACCCGGCCATTGTCAGCGCAAACGGTACTATCACACCGCCAGCCACCGCAACCACAGTTACCCTGACGGCCACTATAACCGGCGTTTATCGTCAGCAACTGGAAACACGTCAGCGCTGGTTTCATCTGATCGTGAACCCATAAATGCTTCTACTCAATTAAGGGACACAACAAACAGCCCTGCGTGATGCAGGGCTGTTCACATATCAACCACTTCTTTATTGAACCATTATTTAAACCAATGTAAAACGTCGCATTCAGAGCAATAATTGACGTAATCTGTATAGACATACTAAAAATAAGAAAATCTTATTTTTAACAAATGTTTAATAAAGATTAATATATTATTTCACGACTCTACTTTAGTTGACCCCTTATTCATTACTGGCTATAAAACATCGAACCTTATTGCCCCGCAAGCCATACTTCTATACCGAGAATCAGGTATGACGATAAAAACAAAAGTAATTGCTTCACTTTTATCCGCTGTCACTGTCCCGCTACTGATCATCATGCTGTTAATTGCCTGGCAGGTACGTGATACCGCTGTCACACAGTATGAGCAACAGGCCCGCGCCGAAATTCAGCATATTGATAATACCTTCAGCCTTTATCTGAACGGGCTGGCTGAAGATGCGCGTTTTCTGTCGGAAACACCGGCAATAAAACGTCTGACGGCGCAAACCACCAACTACCTTGGTGCTGAAAAAAACACCCGCACCAAAATGAGCGGCGACCCGGAAGCCGAAGCTTTTGCAGTTATGAATGCGTTTGGTGAAACACGCCCTGACCTGATGTATGTTTTTCTGGCCCTGGAAACCGGCGGCTATATTCAATGGCCTGCGGGCAAAATGGGCAATTACGACCCACGCAGCCGCCCTTGGTATCAGGCTGCTATTGGCAAACGCGGCCAGCCGATACGCCCGCCCGCTTATGAAGACCTCACCACCGGTATGCCGTTGCTGGATTATCTGTACCACTTTTCCACCGACAGCGGCCTGCAAGGCGTAGTGGGTGTTGATGTCAGCCTGAAAAAGCTGGCCGAAATGGTGAAACAGGTACGCTTTGGTGAGCAGGGTTATCTGATTCTGATGGAAGATACCGGCACAGTGCTGGCAGACAGCGCCAACCCGGACAACAACTTCAAAGCCGTTAACAGTCTGCCTGACAGTTATCAGGCACTGTTTAACACGGACGGCCTGCAAACCGTAGAGAAGAACGGCGAAGTCTGGTACGCCATTACCTACCAGTCGCCGCAGCTGGGCTGGAAATTCTCTGGCCTGATTCCGCAACATGAAGTGTACGCACAGGCGAATATGCTGCTACTTGAAGTACTGGCGATTGGCGCGGTACTGCTGATTATTTTTGCCCTGCTGGCCTATGGTTTCAGTGGTGTGCTGACCCGCCCTATCAATACCGTGACAGAAGGTATGGAAAATGTCGCCAGTGGCGAAGGCGATCTGACCCGCCGCCTGAATGCCGACAGCCCGGATGAAACCGGCAAGATGGCCAGCGCCTTCAACCGCTTTATCAGCATGGTGCATACGCTGGCAGGTGATATAAACCAGGGGGCAGACCGGGTAAAAATACAGGCTGAGGACACCTTGCAGGTATCCCGCCAACTGGCAGACAGCGCCGATAAACAGTACAGCGCGCTGGAAATGACCTCGACCGCCTTCCATGAGATGGTTGCCACCACCACCGAAGTGTCACGCAACTGCCATGCAACCGCCGACACCGCCAGCGACAGCCAGAAACTGGTGGAAGAGGGCCAGCGTTACCTGCAAAACACGGCCCATACCGCAGAACAACTGGTCAGTGCGGTGCAGGAAGCGAACAGCTCAATGAGCGCACTGGCGGAAGACTCAAAAAACATTACCGGTATTCTGGATACCATCCGTGATATTGCCGATCAGACCAACCTGCTGGCATTAAACGCCGCCATTGAAGCTGCACGTGCTGGCGATCAGGGCCGGGGCTTTGCCGTGGTAGCAGATGAAGTACGTACCCTGGCCGCCCGTACTGCCAGCTCAACAGAAGAGATTGACGGCCTTATCACAGCCTTCCTGAACAGTACCGATGATGTGGCCAGCAAGCTGAGCGACAGCCTGGAGTATTCGCGCAGCGGTGCCGAATCAACCAACCAGACCCGAGAAGTCTTTAGCCGTATTCAGGAATCTGTTAACCGTATTCATGATATGTCAGCGCAGATTGCAACGGCCACCGAAGAACAGCAACAGGTATCTGAAGAGATCAACCAGAACATTACCCGCATCCATGAAGAAGCAGGCGAAGCAGCCCGTGGTGCCAGCCATCTACAGGATAACGCCAGCCAGCTGGGTGAAGTTTCTGGCCAGCTGACTCAACTGATTCAGAAATTCCGTATCTAAACTGCCAACCCACCCGGTGCCTGTCTGTACAGTACGGCACCGGGACACCCCGTCCATCGCACGCCTTTAAGCATCACACCAAAACTGACGCACAGCCCTTCAACCACATACCTGAATCGCAGACAAAAAAATGCCGGACAAAAAGCCCGGCGGTAAGTATAGATCGCTTCAATGACAAGAGCCGTATGCTTTGGTCAGCACCCCGGTGCCACCTGTCAGTAACACCAAAGCTATAACCGCCAGACACCGACTCCGCAGAAATTCCGGGAACCGTTGAACCGCGCAAGGTGAGGTGAGGTAAGCGCGACCCGCTGTGTCCGTAAGCAGGGTCTATAATATAGTAATGATAATGATTTGCAATAGCGTTATTTTAATTTTTGCAAATATTATCAAAATCCCCACGTGTGCGGGGAACACTCGATACAGCACCATCTGCTGCTGAACTACAACGGTTCATCCCCGCGTGTGCGGGGAACACGCAGAGTAAACCGAATTCAAAGCATCACTAATCGGTTCATCCCCGCGTGTGCGGGGAACACCTCGTCTATTGCAGCGACATCGAAGCCGATTGCGGTTCATCCCCGCGTGTGCGGGGAACACGTTATCACTATGTGACCCTGAAGATTATGACCCGGTTCATCCCCGCGTGTGCGGGGAACACTGTTTCATCTGTCACATGAATCGTACCGGCGGCGGTTCATCCCCGCGTGTGCGGGGAACACATTACCGGCTGCTGCGCATATAGTCTATGCAGCGGTTCATCCCCGCGTGTGCGGGGAACACTATTTATAACCTGTTGTTTTATAAGAACAATACAGGGGTGGAAATTTCTACCGATTTTCTGGACAAAAAATGACCGGTATCAAGCCGTTAAAACAGGCCGGTATTCAGCGCTGAAAAGCGTAGAAAAAAGACAAAAAAAGCCGGACAGTTTTCTG
Source organism: Marinobacterium sp. (assembly GCA_025800125.1). Lineage (GTDB taxonomy): Bacteria > Pseudomonadota > Gammaproteobacteria > Pseudomonadales > Balneatricaceae > Marinobacterium_C. The sequence goes on along the minus strand of JAOXSF010000059.1, from coordinate 4,020 downwards.
CCCGGCTGGAATGGATCGCTTCAATGACAAGAGCCGTTGCCAACAATCAGACCTGTCAGAATCTGATCTTTGAGGCCAGCCCGCGGGGGGCCGGTAGTCAGCTGTCAGTCGGACTACCCGGAAGCCTGCAACAGTGAGGTGAGGTTTGCAGGGCTGTGTGCCTCAAGGCAGGATCTATAATATCGTAATGATAATGATTTGCAATACTATTTTTAAAAATTTATTTCCTGCATGGCTACCATGAACCATAGCGCTGTCCATCATGGCACTGATAGCCCTCGCACTGATGGCTGTATACAGCACAACATTCTGCAACGGCGGCAGGAACGGCGTACAGGAAACGTAATAAGGAGATAGCAGAAAAAGAAAACGGGCCACAACGGGCCCGTCAATCAGCTTTGCAATATGTCTGGCAAGGCACGCCTGACAAGGTACAGCAAGTGAACGCGATAAATAGCGGGAGATGCCATTTCTTTCTGGTGCGTATCAATCAAGGAGAGCCGCATAGTGAAGGGGAGAAGCGGGGAGGCCTGCCCACCAGGATACCGACCCCCCCTTGCGGCATGTGCAGTACAACCTGACTGCACGCGGGGAACTTTATTACTTATGAGAATGATTTGCAATACATTTATTATAATAATCAAGCTACTTCTCCAGCTTTCTCTCCAACCATCCGCCCGGTACACTGCACACAACACGTTATGCAGTAACAGGATTTTCCAATGTCAGAGATTCACAACCTGCCCACTAATATCATTACCGGTTTTCTGGGCAGCGGCAAAACGACCGCCATTAACCATCTGCTGGCACAGAAGCCTGCCGATGAGCGCTGGGCGGTGCTGGTAAATGAGTTCGGCCAGGTTGGCATTGATGAAGCCCAGATTCCGCAAGGTGAGGGTATTGAAATACGAGAGCTGGCTGGCGGCTGTTTCTGCTGTGCGCTGGGCCCGGCCCTGACGACAACACTGGCCACGCTGATTCGCCGTACCCGCCCCCATCGGCTGCTGATTGAGCCCACCGGGCTGGGCCATCCCAGCGGTATTGTTGATACCCTGACCTCAAAACACTTTGCCGATGTGATTGATCTGCAAGCAATGATCTGCCTGATTGACCCACGTAATCTGAACGACCGCCGTATTACCGAACACCCGGTGTTTACAGATCAGATCCAGCTGGCAGATATTCTGGTGCTGAATAAAGCTGACCTCAGCGACCCGGACAGTCTGGCACGTATGCAGCAGGAAGCCGCTGCAATCTACCCGCCGAAACAGGCTGTTATCACCACCCGCAATGGCGAGATTGACGCCTCATTGCTGCATTATCAGCCAGAACATCAGCGCCAGGCCCAGCAGCCCGATGCCCACCATCACCACCATCACCACCACCACCACCCGGCATCAGAGGCACCCGCTGCGCAGCCCGGCCAGCCGGTGCGCCTGGAAGGCAGTGATGGCCAGTTCAATAGTTGTGGCTGGGTCTTTCATGTTGAGCAACAGTTTGACCCGACCGCTATTTTTGAGCTGCTGCAAAGCTGGCCCGGCCTGGTACGCGCTAAAGGGGTGTTCCGTATCGGAGATATGTGGATCAGCATTAACCGTAGCGGTGAAGAGTGCTATAGCCAGCCGGTCAGCTACCGACGCGATTCCCGGCTGGAACTGATCAGCGCAGAAGTTCTGGCGCTGGACAGCTTTGAACAGCAACTGCTGTCATGTCTGTGCTGAGCAAACACCGCGCGCAGGCAGATGCAGCGGTATAAGACAGATAAAGCGGTATAAGACAAATCAAGCGGTACAGAGCACTGAAAGCTGAACAAGACTGAAAGCTGTACAGGACTGAAAGCTGTACAGGACTGAAAGCGATACAGAACATAACGCTGTACAGAACATAACGCTATAACCTGCCTCAGGTGCGACAATCTGTCGCATTCTGTAACCGATGGCGGTCCGCTATGCTCCGCCCAGGATCGATAATGAGTACACAGCAACAGAACAAACCGCAACAGAACCCGGCCACGCCTGCCGATACAGCAACAGATACAGAAAAAACAGGGCCTGGCCGTGGGACGGCACGCTCACCCCGCCAGTGGTTACTGACCGGCGCGGGTATCGCCGCACTGGCAGTCGCCATCTGGCTACCGGGTATACTGACGCCCGGCCTGCAAGGTGATGTTACGCTGCCCGCCGCTGACTGCGATGTTACCCAGCCCGGTTGCAACACCGGTAATGGCCAGCAGCGTATCGCCATGCAGCTTGATACTCAGCGGGTGCGAGCAGCCACACCACTGACTTTCGAGCTGAAACTGGACGCCCTGCCTGCCAGCCAGGTGATGATTGATCTGCAAGGCCGCGATATGTACATGGGGATCAACCAGGTGCAGATGAGCCCGGTGGAAGGCAAACCTGGTGTCTGGCGCGGTACGACCGAGCTGGCAGTCTGCACCACCGGCGAGATGGTGTGGCAGGCAAAAGTGGTTGCCGATACTGAACAGGCACGGGTCACAACACAATTCGAGTTCAAAGCCAAATGAACAGCCAATCTCTGAAAACTCTGCGTATTTTACTGATTCTGACCGTTGTTCTGCTGGCCGGTATGGCCACGGCCTATTACATGTCACCGCGTTCACTGGAACAGCGGGTAGAGATGGGCGAGCAGCTGGGCGGCGATTTCCAGCTTAACTACGGCGACCAGCGCTTTAACCTGGCCGACCAGCGCGGCAAAGTGGTACTGATGTATATCGGCTACGCTTCATGCCCTGATGTCTGCCCGACCGGGCTGGGTATGATGGCCACCGCACTGCACCAGCTGACACCGGAGCAACGTGCCCAGGTACAGCCACTGTTTGTCAGTGTCGACCCGGAACGGGATACGCCAGACCGCCTGAAAGAGTACGCCAACTATTTCTATCCGCAGCTGATTGGCGCCACCGGCAGCCGCGAACAGATTGACAGCCTGGTACGCCAGTACGGTGCATTTTACCGTATCGTCAAACTGGAAGATTCGGCCATGGGCTACGCTGTGGATCACAGCTCACGCATTTACATGATCAACCAGCAGGGCAAGCTCAGCGGTACGGTACTGCACAACGGTTTCCCGGATGAACTGGCCGACGCATTGCGCGCTTTGCTCTGATAGGCAGCGGATAACCTGTTTTTCTATAGCGCTTTTCTGAATATCAAGGACCACACGATGATGAAAAAAGCTCTGGCTCTGAGCGCCCTTCTGCTGAGCAGCTCTGTACTGGCTCAGGTAACTGTTGACGCGCCTTACGCCCGCGCCGTACCGCCTGGCCAACCGAACAGTGCAGCCTTTATGACGCTGGTAAATGACAGTGACGCGGTGTCTGTTGTCGGTGGCAGCAGCAGTGCCTCAGATGTGGTCGAACTGCACACCCACACCCATGAAAACGGTGTTATGCGTATGCGCCGTATCAATAGCATTGATATTCCGGCCAATGGCGAAGCGGTACTGAAACCTGGTGGCCTGCATATCATGCTGATTGGCCTGAAACAGCAACTCAAGCCTGAGCAGACGATTGATTTGACACTGGAGTTTTCTGATGGCAACCGCCAGACACTGACACTGCCGGTGAAGTCCGTCATGGGTGGTATGAAAATGAAGCATGGTAAAGGCCAGGGCCACCAGCATCACCACGAAAACTGAGCCTCACGCCGGTTTATGAACGGAATGCGCGACAAGCCCCGTACTTCCAGTGCGGGGAAGGATAGCGCGGGAGGCGAAAGCCTCCTGTAATTGAACAGTTTTTTGCTTAATGAATTGCCGAACGGGCAATACAGTGCCTGCCATGATCCATGGCTATCGTTATAATTTGAAACGTGAAACATACAAAGGCTTTGAAAGTTCGAGTACGTGATAAACACCGAAACCTGCTGAATAGCATGGCGCGGAGTGTGAATTTCGTCTGGAACTACATCAATGAACTGAGTCACCGCTCGGTCAAAGAGCGCGGTGTGTTTCTGTCTGCCTACGATATTCAAAAGTACACACAAGGCGCTCAAAAGG
>JAOXSF010000052.1 GCA_025800125.1 Marinobacterium sp. | reverse complement strand
AGCAGACGCCGTACTGAGTGTTGCAGGTTACTACAACCGTCCAAATCAGGAAGGCCTGTATCAGCAATTCAAGCTAATTCATGACGCCATCGATATCCCGGTCGTTATTTACAACATCCCACCGCGCGCAATCGTGGATGTACAGCCAGAAACTATGGCTCGCCTGGCCGAACTACCCCGTGTTGTCGGTGTTAAAGATGCAACAGGCGATTTGTCTCGCATCAGCCTTGAACGTATGGTTATCCGAGGAGAGTTCAGCTACATGTCCGGAGAAGACATGACAGCAATGGCTTACAACTGTAACGGTGGTGATGGCTGTATTTCTGTTACCGCTAACGTAGCCCCTGCGCTCTGCGCTCAGATGCAGGAAGCCTGTCAGGCAAGAGATTATCGCACCGCGCTGGAAATACAGGATCGCCTGGCACCACTGCACCAGGCACTGTTTGCAGAACCAAGTCCATGCGGCGTAAAATACGCAGCGTCCTTACTTGGCATTTGCGAAGAGACAGCTCGCCTGCCAATTGTCGAGATGTCAGCAGCAGGCAAAGCTAACGTCAAAGCCGCAATGGAATCCGCAGGCTTGATCTAGCACCCAGGCCCAAAGCACAGCATGATCTGAAATCCTGTGAAGAAGCGGATCAGCACCAGACGCGCGATCCGCTTTTATTCCACTCCAGATTCACCTGTCGAGACAACACTTATCCCGACAAACGCATTCCGCGATGCTCTCTCATCCGCGGCGGCGTCATACCTTGGTGTTCAAACCCGGTTGAGATTAGCGCAGGCCCTGCAAGGCGCTGATAATCACGATAGTGCATCTGAATCAGCTCACTATGGCTACCAGCACAGAAAGTAATTAACTCATGCCGCCCCAGAATATCCGCAAGATACAACTCCATACCATATAAGTTACCAAAAGGTGGTAGCGCACCAGGCTCACAGCCAGAAAAGTGCTCATTGAAATCCCTCTCCCTTGCCAATTCCAACCGAGAAGCATGAAACACCTTTTTCAACACCTCAATATCAAGGCTGTAGCTGGCAGGTATCACAACCATCAAAAAGCGCCCCCCGCGTCCAGAATCACCGTTTTAGCAAGCTGGTTGCCGCGAATATGAGCAGCCTGCGCTACCTCAGCAGCAGTCCAGGCAGGGGAATGGATCAGAGTGATATACCTGGTACGATTAGTATTAAGATAGTCAACCAACTTTTTGGCAGGCATAACAACCTCCTATAGATCGCAGGCTCATATAACAAAGCGACCTGAACTCAGATCAGAACAATCTGCCAGGCACTCCAAACAACCTGTACCAAACAATACAGGCTGTTAATCAAGGTCTGTTTCACATCGGAATACCGCTTACATCAGCGCCTGGTTTGAACTTCTGGCTTGAGCACATCCAACATGAATACACCTATAACCTGAATAATAGCGAATAGCAGGTAAAGCGCGAACGAGCGACCTCACTCCACCCTTACAAACCGTAAGCAACAACTATATTCCCCACTGGCCACAGACCACTCCACAAGCCCCCTCCTGAAATATCAGCAAGCCCTACCTCGCAGGCAACAACCTATCCCGAATATTTTTCACCTCCCCGGTAGCTATTTCACTGAAGAACGGCAAACGGAGACATGCCCATGGCTAGCGGTTTTCGTTATATGCAGCACCAAACGCCAGCATTATCAGTCTGGCTATTGTCCGTGGCGATACTCGCACTATTGCTCTACCAGGCTCCTCCCTGGCTAAAGCTACAGCGCATTAACATTACATTGAACAACGGTGAAAGCATTGTGCTAGGAAAAACGGAGCTGGCCGCCGCCGCCGCCGCCAATCATCACATGCGCATCGGACGCGACCACAGGGGCTGGTGGATCCAGAACATCTCCGCTGAACATAAGCTATTAATCGGCAACAAGACATTGCAGCCCGTACGCCGCTGGCAATTGGCGGCAGGTGACCGTATTCAGGTAGCACAGCAACAACTGACTATTCGCCAGATACAAGGCAGCGAGCTACTGTTAGAGCGACTGCAATCCAGGTCTCAGCACCAGAATCTTTATCATCAGAACCACAATCTGTTACGCCCCTTCAGGTATCAGCAGCGTCGGTTATATCAGACTGGCTTACCTCTTCCGCTCTGCCACGAAGCTGGTTCTCCAGATACCATCACCCAGCTGAAAGCACTAACCCGTATAATTAATCTACCCGGCTTGAGCACACACAGCCTGACACTAGGGGGAATGGCAGACTGTGGGACGAATATCAGCCTGACTGATACACCATACCAGGCACTACAACTGCACTACGAAAATAAGGCATGGCATTTACAGCCCGGGCAAGGTTTCAATCTGCTGGATACATCCGTCCGAATTATTCGCCAAGGCAAACATTACGATCTGCGTAACCTGCACCAACGACTATTTAATTACCAGGAGCATGATAGCCTTGCCGATACAGTTCAACTGATTGCAGGATACAGCCGATTTCAATTACAGAAGATTAACAGAGGACAACAGACCCAGATCCAGCTGATACCACTACACCGTAGCCAGAGAGTACTAAAGACTCCACAATTATCGTCTTATATTGAACAACACTGGCTATCGACAATAGCCTTCACTGACTGGAAGGCACTACCTGATGCGCTGTCGGCACTGACACTTAACCCTGAACTCGACTCTCCAGACAACAGAATGTCAGGCTGGGGCATTCTGGTGGTAATAATCATCCTGCCCACAACGTTCATATGCCTGCTACTGTGGAGTTTACACCACCCTGCCCACCCAGCCAGATACCAGTCTGTTCGGCTAGCTTTGCTGGGCACACTGACATCAGGCTCACTACTACCTCTGATCGTATCGCTTCCTGCCTGGTTTTCTATTGCAAACCTGCTGTTGGCGGGGCTGATCTGGGCATTGCAGCCAGTACGTAGCGCACAAGGCCGCAACTTCAGACTATTAACTCTCACCCTTCTTATGGTTGGCACACTGACACAACTACAACTGGCATTGGGTGCTGCTCAGTCCCACTGGATACAGCATGCCATCAAAACAGCCGCCCTCTGCTCCACCACCTGCTGGGCAATTCAAGCCCTGGCAGTATGGCAACACTGCCATAAACCTACATTACAGGTACTGGAAATTCGCTGGCGCTGGCTAATGAGCCTGACACTCTCTCTACTTGTATTACAGTGGCTGGCGGGCTACGAAGGAGGCTTGGGTCCGTTCCAACCAGTAGAGCTCGCCAAGACAGTATTAATTATGATTACGGCCGCCGCCCTCACCCGACGACTTGATCTACTACATCGCGATTACTATATAGGCCGATTAGCACTCTGGAGTAACATACTCTGGGCAACGCTGCTGTTTCTGGCTGTATTTTTCATACTGCTGATACAGCTCAATGATCACTCCCCCATAGTGCTGATGGCTTTCTGGGCAAGCAGCATGGTTGCAATGTACAGTTACCTCGCAATGACACACCGAGCATATTACTCCGCCCCTCCTCACCCCGGAAAACGCACCCTGTCAAAAAAATACCCCTTGTCAGGACTACTCGCACCGGCACTATTGCTAACCGGACTGGTATTTGCCAGTCTGGAACGCAATAACCTGCAACACATGGAACTACTACCACAAAATGATCGTTTCAGAGTCTGGGCTCAACCCGAACTCCACCCTCATTCAGGCTACCAGTTTCGTACGGCACAAAGCCTGCTGATCAACAGCGGCCCTCAAAGCCACTACCTTGATACTCTATTCAACCAGCAGCCGTATGCCACTAACGGAGACGCAATGAGCGTTCCAGCGGTACAAGATGACTTCATGCCTTCGTTTTTCATCTATCAGTCAGGCGCATTATTGACAGCAGGGCTGGTAATCCTGCAATACCTGCTAATTTACAGCCTGATACGGGCCGGGCTCAACTTCCGCCGACACCACCAGCAGGCCCATTATTGCAACCGGGCACAGGGGAACTTTATCTGCCTGGTACTGACAGGAGGAGCTGGCATGTTGCTGGGGCACTTTATTGTTTCATGGGGTTCCAACCTAGGGTTCCTGCCTGTAATGGGACAGCCAATGCCATTACTGAGCTCAGCGGGCAGCAATCTTATTCTGTTTTGCTCACCACTGCTGGCAGCAGCCTATCTGTCTGCAAAGGGGGATACCTATGAATAATCATGATGTCAGCTCAAATCTCATTCATAGTGGCACTCTGACAGGCTTCAACCTTAATGACTACATTGATCTGGCTCCCATGCTCTGGAGCCAGCCTCCCCGCCATAGCTGGCTGCGCAGTAACGCCCATGAATTATGTCTGCGAGATGCACTGGAACAACACCTGTATATCAATGAAACACCAGATCAACGCAGGCAACGCCAGCTATTCAGTCATGTAAGAGTCGCCGTTTCTGCCAATATATACACCAGCCTGGAAGCACGCTTTGCAGGTGACTTCCCGGCTAATATTGAGGCAGAACTGGCGACACTACATCAAGAAGATTTGAACAGCCTACAGCAACATAACAGGCATATCCGCTATCGCATAGAGCCCGATGCAGATCTTCCGGAAGATACAGTGCGTTATCGTTTTGGGGTTGCAATTTATGTACGAGCAGAAGGTGAGCGTGCCAAGTGGCATATTCATTTTCACCCCCCCCATTCGATAAATACAACACTCCTATCTGATACAAGCATTATTCCATTGCATCAGGAAGAAACGACACTACTCATTGGTGCTGATCTCTATCGCAGCAGCTATGCCTTCCGTAATTGGCCACTAAGCTCTGATGCTATCTTACTGATAACCCATAAAGTACTTAACCCTGACCAGCCGAGCCCCTGCTCGCAAGTAACCTTACGCGGCGTCAGCGGTATTGATGACCAAGGGATTACAACCACCGCCGACGGCTGGGATGTTCATGATAAGCAGGGCAACCGCCTGCAATTACGTTATAGCCCGGTTCCTGACCCGGATTATATGAAAAACAGCCATACTCAGATGGATGCCCAACAAGCCAATGCCATCCGGTTTCAGAGCAACCCTCCCCATAAATCAGAAGATACAGTCACTCCACAAAAAGCAGGATCATCTGAACAAGACACTCTTGAGCCAGGAACTGTGTCACCAGTAACAACCACCAGAACAACCACCGCCAACCACAATACCTACATGAAAAATAAAGGTGCAACCCCCGACAAACCTGAGGCGCACTGTAATGACGGCAGCAGCTACACAACATCGGGGGATTACACAGTATCGGGGCATGACTTTTCAAACGATGCTACTGACCATAGCAACAAAGCTTTCAACCAGCGAGACGCTCTCGCTGTGCGCCCCAGTGGATTACTGGTCAGAGGTATTGCTCTACCACGTTCAGCATTGATAAAGCGCAGCGATGGGGAGTATTACCTCCCGCTTGAGCAACTGATTATGCCTGAATCAATCCATAACCAATCAGTGCAGGCAAACCTTTTACTCAATCGACACAATCAACTGCTGCTGGAGCACGATGGCCACATAGACCTCCTCTGCCATCAACAACCGATACAGATTCCTGGGCTGAACCTGCCACTATGCCCTTTACCTGCAACACTTCAAGCTGACTATCTGGGCTGGTTAGCATTACCCTGCGCTTTGCGCCTCTCCAGCATGACCCACCCTGCTGTCGTACAACTGAACAGCCAACAGATTAACCAGGCTCTGGCTCATCACTGCAAATTGAAGGTCCCCGGCCATAACCATCACACAGACACCGAACTCCAACACGGCAACAACCTGATTGCATTACGCACCGGGTCCCTCGGACGCAGCTACCTGCTACCACGACATCAACACAATACCAGACCAGCCTCCAGCCAATGCCTGCCACCATTAACAACCATCGTCCGCGACAAAGCCACTGCATTCACCTTAATCTGCAGCCAGTATGTGCTGGAATATTGTCCCGCAGAATAATCACCACACCATAAAAACAAAAACCCCACTAAGACATTAGCGGGGTTTTGGGGCACCAGATTACAATAAGCAGGGATATGCCCCCTTATCGAGCCCTTATCGAGCCCTTATTTAAGGCGTTGCGATTCCAAAAATAGCATTTGGCTGCTCAAATACACTACAGAAATCCCGCAAACCTTTGTAGTTCAGTGTAAAACCTGGTTCAAAATTACTTAGCTTAATTTCATCACAATTCCCCGTTGCAATGAAACCAAGCATCTTATTCATCTGATCCTCAGTGCCTACTACAGAGTAAGCATGCTTTGGTGCAACAAACGTCATACCTGGTACGCTGCCACCCTCATAGTGCTTGAGTACAGAGTTGGAAAGCAACAGGGAGTAGTCTGTACCCATATTAGCCGCGGGCTCATTCTGATCAGTAATAATCATGTCAAGCGCAGCTGTGCGAAGCTCGGCAGCTTTATCTGGATTCACCTGAACCGACAAAGCATCAAACTTCATACCCATCGTCATATTGCTGGATATACCCTGAGTGTCAACCGTTGGGACACGAGGTAGCACTAACTCTCGCAGCTCACGAGCCGCTCCCAGATAGTAGTTACGCCATGGCCCTGACTCTGCCTGATAACCCATCTGCTCCATTGCATCAGCAGACAGGAAGCGTGCCTGGTCATACTGCTGACGACTAATACCGTTTTGCAAATCCATTCTTAAATTGCGGTTGTAAGCGAAGATAACATGGTTAAGGACACGCACAACCCAGCGATAATTGCCATTATTAAATTCAACCAAGGCCTGATCAACAATACTTTGCGCACCGAATGCTTTAACATAAGCAATGCCTTCTTCCGTTGGTGTCATCGGATTCAGGTTCGCAGGATTGCCATCCCACCAAGCACCAAAATAAAAGTCATAAGTAGCACGAACATTATGAGAAATTGTGCCGTAGTAGCCGCGGTTATACCACTTCATACCCAGTGATTTTGGCAAACGAATCTCTTTTGAAATTTCTGTTGGCGTTAAACCTTTGTTGGCAAGACGCAAGGTCTGGTCGTGAATAAACTTATAAGTATCACGAGACTTTTCCAATTGTTTAACAACCTTTATATTTCCCCATGTTGGCCAGTGGTGAGAAGCAACCATAGTATTTACATCAGCGCCGAAACGCATCAGTGCAGTATCAATGTATTTTGCCCAAGCGCTAGCATCACGGGTTTTAGCACCACGCAATGAAGAAATATTATGCACGGTATTGGTCAGTACTTCTGCCGCCATCAAGGTAGAGTACCGAGGAATATAGAACATAAATTCAGAGGGCGCCTCAGAGCCATTTGCCATCACAAACTTCATCAGGATACCGTCAATAGTATGACGCCTGTGAAGATCGCTAAGTTTCTTTTTATTAACAACCGTATTAGCATAATCATGACTGGAAACAGGCATCACTTTAGAGTCTGGCGTATCACGATAAATCGTTATCGTAGGCTCAACAATTGCCGGGGTACCTGTAGATGTTGTTTTACCCAAACCGCCATCAACAGCACCTTTCGCACCCGGCGGAATCAGGTTACCATACATATAGCTGGCGCGACGACTCATCAGATTGCCAGCCAGAACGTTCTCTGATACTGAGTGCTCAAAGAAGCCAGAAGGTGCGTAAACTTCTATACCCTGAGCTTTATAATGCTCAGGCAGAACCCCCATCACCCCTCCGAAATGGTCAATATGAGAGTGTGTGAATATCATGGCAGAAACTCTGGATGGGGTGTCTCCTTTAAGCTTTTTCCCCTTCAATGTATCCAGATAAGACTTAAAAAGCTCCCAGCCTAATTTTGCATTTTCTTCTGATACCTGCCGCTTTCAGCTCAGGCTCTATCAGCTGGTAGAGTTTGCGTGTGCCCAGCCGTGGCATATGCCGCCGCACTTCCAGCACCATTGGCAACACAGGCTCCAGCGTCTTCTGC
>JAOXSF010000028.1 GCA_025800125.1 Marinobacterium sp. | reverse complement strand
CATTGCGCATGTGGCTTGATCCAACTGATTACAACTACGAGCAAATCTGATATGCCACTGCATAGCAGCCTACGCGACCTGAAGTGAGGGGCTTTGGAGAATTCAAAATCCGTTGCCTCACGGCGTGCCGGTTCGAGTCCGGCCACTGTACCAGGATTCGCAAAAAAAGGCTCCACCGCAAGGTGGGGCCTTTTTTTGTGCCATTCAGCAAGCCCCCCTTCTGACAACAAGTCTCATATGCACCTTAACAACTGATATGCCCGCCAGGTATGCAGAAACCTTCAATACAGCGGCCCCGACATAAGAGTTTTTAATAAGAAATAAAAATGATCCTTATTGTCATTTACAACAGTTACGTAGACAGCACCATTTAAGCAGAAAGTTTATATAACTTGTGCATGACAACAACCAGCATTGTTGTTAACTTACATAACCATGGTATTTATATGGCTATAGCTATTCGGCCAGTAGATACTCTCAAGGAATCTATAGCCATGGACATAAAATGAATTTTATAAGGCGCTTCTGTATCCGTTCAGGATTTTATTTACTTTATTCTCCTCCTGTCAGGCCTTCATTGTTGACGCTATGCAGGCACCGCTTCCTTATAAGCAGATAAACACAGGCTTACTCTATAAATATTTCGCCAGAATCACCTGATCTATTTCAGGGGGCAAACTGCGACCAAATTAAAGAGAAATATTCGACCGAAATAGATTATAAAAACATATAAAATCAAAACAAAAATGTAACAAAACAAAAAACAACCCGTACCACCCGTCATGATTAAATTGAAGCCTTATATAAAAGAGGCTTCAACGAAAGACGCTCGAATAACAAATCACTCGCAGTACCACGTAAACCTTGAACTTCGGTTACACCTAACCGCAGTCACATTTTATCTAAGGACAGTTAAATGAGTTACCTGAACAATGTGAGACTGATTTTTTCAGGCAAGTTTCAAGCAGACACCTCAACGGTGAATAACGACGTTACTCACTACGATAACGCCAACTTCAAACCGGAGTACCAGGAGTACGGCAAAGGCGCAACCAATGGATGGTGGAACCCTTGCGGTTCCGGGGCCTTCCGGCTGATTGACTGCAAAGTAGAAGAAGTTGGCTATGCCAGCGGGACAACCGTGCGTGAAAGCAACATTGACCCGGTAATCGGTATGCTGATTGGCGGTTCTAACCAGCGCGTCAGCGGCAAAATGGTAGACCTGGACCCACAGATGCAGATGCTGTCTGAAATCTGGGGGCTGGATATGCGCCTGACCGACGGCCAGAATGATGGCTTCTTTTCTGGCAGATTCAAACCCACACCTTTCCGCGATATTCTGTTTGGCCGTCAGCAGGGCCATGATTCAGGTGACCAGACAGCAACCGCTATCTACCAGTCTGTGCTGGAAAATGTTAACTGGGAAGATGTAGATACTTCAGGTTCTCGCTTTCTGCAAGAGCTAAAACGGCTGTCTGAAAAAACCGGCAAACTGTCGGTACGGATGATGGTATATAGCTACAGCATGGACCACACCTCCCCTAACTTTACCATCGGCCATGTCAGCGGTGTGATTGGCCCGGCATTGGAAGACGAGCCAGACAGCTTTATTCTGGGCCGACGCTTTGCCCCTAAAAATGGCTCCAGTACAGCCCAGAATATCAACTTCTTTGATGCCAAATTAAACCTTAATCAGGACGGCAGTGCAGGAAATCTGATTGTAGATTTAAGTAATGCGTTGCCATTATTGAATGGAGATGGCCAGTTTGTTGATATTGGCCAGATTCAACTGGTGGTATTAAAAGGGGACTTCGACGAAGGAGCCACTCAGCTTAGCGATAGTCTTTATACGCCCATTGGTGGGCCTATTCCCTATCTGAGCATGAGCAATAACTGGATGAAGCAGAGCGGTGCGCTGTTTAATGTCGATAATATTACCGGGTCAACACTCTATTATCTGACCCATAACCCGCTTGCATTGATGCGGATGGATAATAAAGAAATTCTTATCCGTGAAACACCTGACGGACTGCTGGTGCGGGCAGACCAGGTTGTGCATCGTATAAACCCCAGCGTCAAGGCAACCACCTCGGTTGACTTCTATGCCGCCAGATATGGGAAACCGGTCGCACAGACAATTAATATCAGCCTGCCAGACCAGTCTAACGCAAACAATGACCCAAATGTGCCGGTGATAAACTGTCCGGCAGATAAAATAGCCTTCAACGCTGCAGTAACAACCAATGCCCAAGGTAAAGCAGTTTTCAACTGTGAAGCCTCAGCACCGGGTAACCCGCGTGGCTACATTGATGGCCAGCTATTCCTGCTGTCTTATACACCAGCAGGGGCTGGCAACTATATTCAGTATTTTGCAGACATCATCGCCAATCTGGTATTTGATGACTTTGACGTACCCGACACCCCCACCTGGACCGATATAAAACCGACCCTGACGCAGTTCGGTAACCTCTACCCGGTCATGAGCAAAATGCTGGTTGATCTGGGCAGTTATGAGTCAGTGGTACAGTATCGCTCTATCCTCGAACTGGCGTTCACACGCCCCATTGATGACCCCAACTACATGCCGGTAACCCGCGATCTTTGCGAGGGTAAACGCAAAACCATTATCAAATGGCTGACCGCAAAAGATGAAAATGGCCACTATACACTGCTGCGTGGTGATGAACCCGCCGCAACGGACAGCCCGATTATCGAACCCTGTAATGCCTGCCGGTTTGATAGCGAGCCTGCTGCCAAACACCTGAATGCTGTCACGGCAATCCAGACATCGGTGACGGGCTCAAAACAGCTGGCGGCGCAGAATTTCAAACAAAACATGCGCAAATAACACAACCACACACGCACTTACGCAAACCGCTACAGGGAATGTTGTCATGCTACAGCTTAAACGAGAGATCATTGAATCTATCCGGGGCATTACCGACGTTGAAGATCTGCACACACATCTGCAGAACGCCATTGAACTGGAACACGCCACTATACCGGTTTACCTCACCGGCCTGTTTTCCATCAAACAGGGCCAGAACACAGAAGCCCGGAATATTGTGCTCAGCGTTGTCATTGAAGAGATGCTGCATATGAGCATCGCCTGTAATGTGCTCAATGCCATTGGCGGCCACCCGGCCATTAACAAACCCGACTTTGTGCCGTCTTTTCCAGGGCCACTGCCAATGGATGTGGGTGCCGACCGCGGGCTGTTCGCCAGCCTGGAACCGCTGACCCGAGACCAGATAAAAAATGTCTTTATGGCCATTGAGGAGCCAGAAACACCGCTGGACATTCCGGTCAAATCAGCGCTGTTAACCACCACAGAGCCCGCCTACTCCACCATTGGCGAGTTCTACACCGCCATTATCGACAAGATTGCAGAACTGGGCGACGGCATCTTTACCGGCGACCCGAGCCTGCAACTGGTGAATACGCGCTGGTTCCCTGAAAATGAGCTATGGCCAGTCACCGATGTCGCCAGCGCTCAGAAAGCACTGCAACTGATCATTGACCAGGGGGAAGGCAGCAGCACCTCACCCATTGACTGCGAAAACGCGCCAGCCCATTACTACCGCTTCGCTGAGATCTACCACGGTAAACGCCTGGTGCCTGACGAAGCAGAAGAGGTGGGCTGGTCATTCAGTGGTGACCCGGTGCCACTGGACGACTATCAGATCTACCCGCTGAAGTGCAATGCCAAGGCGGAAGACTACCCACAGGGCAGCACAGCGCGCCGTTATGCTGATCAGACCAACTACACCTATTCGTCACTGCTGAACAACCTGCATGAAACCTTCAACGGCAGCCCGGAAAAAATCGACGAAGCAATGGGTCTGATGTACGAACTGCGCCTGAGCGTACAGAAAATGGTCACCCTCAAACTGGACAACGGTGAACATGCCGCGCCGCCCTTCCAGTATGTAAGAACCAACGTATAAACCGCGACAGCCTGGGCAGTCATACATAAACCGGGCCTGCAATGGGCCCGGTTTTTTAATGGTGGTTTGAGGTGAAAGTCTGTTGAGGTGAAAGTCTGTTGAGGTGAAAGTCTGTTGAGATGAAAGTCTGTTGAGGTGAAAGTCTGTTGAGATGAAAGTCTGTTGAGGTGAAAGTCTGGCGTGGTTTGAAGCAGTCTGGATGGCATGGAGTGGCGGCGGCTTATGCCGTGCCACCCGCCTCAGACACGATGCGCCTTGAAATTTTCAGCCTGTTCAAATACGCCCTGATACACTTCATCAATATGCACTGGCGGGTAGCCGTTACTTTTCAGCAATACAATCAACTTCACTTTCAACGCCGATTTGATGTCTTCACGGTTATTCCAGTCCGGGTACTGTGCCTGGTCGTCTACCACAGCCTTTACTTTGGCGGCCAGCGCCAGCAGGCGCTCCTCGTCATAGGCAAACTGATACTTATGCGCCACATGCTTGAGGATGTCGTAAAACGCTTTCTCCTCAACGGTGATGCCCAGCGCAGTAAATGAACCCATCTCGGTTTTGATGTCCGCCATCAGCGCCAGCAGGCTCTCCACCGCTTCCTTGTGTACCTCAACGGTAAAAGCATCCTCTTCTTTGCGCTCGTTGTACTTATCCACCAGCGCCCGGAAGCGCTTGGCAAACTCGGTCGCTTTATGCTGGTTGGTTTTGCCAAAATCCCCCAGTGCCTGGGCCAGCAGTTTTTTCAGCAGCTCAATTTTGGTATTGGGCAGTTTAATCTTATCGAGACGGGCCAGATAATCATCATCAAAAATATCAATGGTATCTGCACCGTCTTCGCCCAGGCTGAAAATCTCTTCAACACCGCTGGCACGAATGGCTTCGGCGATCATCTCGCGTACTTTTGCGTTCATCTGCGCGGCATCTGGCGCTTCGCCTCTGGTCAGCTTGTAGACAACAGCCCGCACTGCCAGATAGAAATGCACCCGGTCACGTTCACCCTGGCTCAGGCTTTCGCTACCGCAACAAACGTCGTAAGCCGCTTTCAGACGTTTAACCAGCGCCATATAGCGCTTTTCCAGCTTACCGACCGAGGTGACAAACTCTGCCGCCCGGTTCAGACATTCCAGCTGGGCGACGGCGTTATCACCGAAATAATCAGTGGCATCGAAGTTGTGCATCAGCTGGCTGAGCAGATCAAGATGGTTTTTCACCA
>JAOXSF010000185.1 GCA_025800125.1 Marinobacterium sp. | reverse complement strand
GGCAGGGCTGATGCGCTGGAATACATTTACTTTGCCCCACGGGGTGCGCCATGAACCGAAATCGGCTTCAAGTTTTGCGATAGTAGCTGCGAATAACTCAAGCCCACGCACGTCGGCTACTTCGGCAATATAGGCTGCCCTTGTAATTCCCCGTGCACGGTAGCTTGCAACGCCAGCTTTGTCTGCAAATGCTGCACGCCACACTTGGTCCGCCCAAACAGCAGCCAGTGTTGTTGGCACGCTGCTGGTGCTTGCGTTTAAATCCCAGTTCTTGAGCATTTCAATCTGTTCGGCCAGTGCAGCGCGCTGTGGGTCATCTGTGCTGAGTGCTTCATAATCTGCGAACAGGGGCGGCAGTAACACTTCAAAGGCTGCAAGATAAGGGTCATACGCTGCGGCGGCTAGTGTTTCCAAGGTGAAATCTTTTTTATCCTTTAAAACACGTACAGCATTAATACCGCGATAGTTTTCAGGGAAAGTTGCCATATAGGCTGGATAATCTTCCACTTTTGGGCTTGCATCCCCAATTACGCTGTATGGCGTGTTGTTAGTGTTTTGAAGCCAGCCTGTTGCAGGGTTCAGCACACCAACAGTTTCTTCAACTGTATGCAGGCGGCCCCACTCAGTGGCAGGGTTACTGCCGTCCACTGGTTTAGACCAATCAAACGATGTATCTCGCACC
>JAOXSF010000145.1 GCA_025800125.1 Marinobacterium sp. | reverse complement strand
GTAGCGGTGTAAGCCGCCCTGGTCTTTGAGCTGTAATGGCTCCTGGAATCCCCTTCGTTCACGGAGGGGAGAAGTCAAAGGCCTCGCTTTGTAAGTAGGCCCTCGTTTTATAACAGGCCCCGTTCAGCCATTGAGATAACTTCGCCATCTCCCACGACCAGGTGGTCCAGCACCCTTACATCAATCATATCCAGCGCGTTACTGAGACGGCGGGTGATCTGTTCATCCGCCAGGCTGGGTTCAGCGATGCCGGAAGGGTGGTTATGGCTGAAAATCACTGCCGCCGCATTATGGTGCAGCGCACGGCGCACCACTTCGCGAGGGTAAACTGAAGCTGTATTGATCGTGCCATAGAACAGTGCCTCGTATTCGATAACACGGTGCCGGTTGTCCATAAATAGACAGGCAAATACTTCGCTGGGCTGGTGGCGCAGTCTGATACTCAGGTACTGACGTACCGCTTCCGGGCTTTCCAGGGCGCTGCCACGGCTGAGCGTGGCTTCCAGGTGACGGCGGTTCATCTCCAGTACGGCTTGCAACTGGGCAAATTTGGCCATGCCCAGGCCGTAGGCCTGACAGAAGGTGTGTTGGTCTGCTTCCAGTAAGGGGCGCAGGCCGCCGAATCTATCCAGTAGATCGCGGGACAGATCAACCGCACTTTTGCCCTGCACGCCGGTACGTAGAAAAATGGCCAGCAGTTCTGCATCAGACAATGCACTGGCACCACGTTGAATCAGTTTTTCTCTGGGCCGCTCTTCGGCAGGCCAGTCAGTAATTGCCATGCTATATCTCCTTGTATAGCGCGTACCTGCTGGCGATGAACCGTCGTCGGGTTGGTGCTCATCATCAGTCGTACACTATGTCGCCTTTCGTCATGCGTGATTCGCAATACTTGCTGTACGCGATTCACTTTGAGTGTCGCTTGCCCGAACCTGTTCGCCGGGCGTAACCGTTGCACATGAGGCGTTCGTGCATCCTGCACAGGTTTTTCAACCGTTATTCAGAGGGGCTTTTCCGCCGGGTTTATGCCGAAAAGCGTGATCGCTGCCCAGCATAGTGCAGCATGGCCAGACTGTCTGTGCCCGGAAGGGCGAAGGCGACGGTGACGGTGACAGATGGTGTGTCTGCATAGAGTGCTGGTATGTATGCCTTGCTCTGTTTATGCCTTGTGCTATGTGTGCCTTGTACTATGGAAGCATCACAATGCAACAGTCCGGTGCTACGAAAACGCCGGATGAAGTGGTAAGGTACTGGCCGTTTGTCAGGCCAATTCATGGTTACCGGGTATGCAGAGACTAACTGACCGCAAGATTCTGTTAGGGATTACAGGCGGTATTGCCGCTTATAAATGTGCCGAGCTGGCGCGCCAGTTGCGTGGTGCTGGCGCTGAGGTGCGGGTGGTGATGACCCCTGCTGCCACTGAATTTATCACACCACTGACCTTACAGGCGCTGTCCGGTAATCCGGTGCATCTGCATATGCTGGATGCCGAAGCTGAAGCGGGAATGGGCCATATTGAGCTGGCCCGTTGGGCTGATCTGATTCTGGTAGCCCCGGCGACGGCTGATTTTATGGCGCGCCTGACGGCTGGGCAGGCGGATGATCTGCTCAGTACTCTCTGCCTGGCCAGTGATGCCCCCGTCTGTCTGGCACCGGCGATGAATCAGGCGATGTGGCGAAATGCTGCGACACAGCACAATGCTGAGATGCTACAGCAGCGCAATATTACCCTGTTTGGCCCCGGCATTGGTGAGCAGGCCTGTGGCGATATTGGCCCTGGCCGGATGCTGGAACCGGTTGAGATTGCTCAGCTGACCGCTGAACAGTTCGGCAATGCGGTGCTGGCCGGAAAAACCGTGTTTATCACCGCTGGGCCAACCCGTGAAGCGATTGATCCGGTGCGTTATATCTCCAACCACAGTTCCGGCAAGATGGGCTATGCGCTGGCACAGGCCGCAGTAGAAGCCGGGGCGACAGTGAAATTGATTTCTGGCCCGGTCAATCTGCCCGCCCCGGCCGGGCTGGAACGGGTGATGGTCAGCAGTGCAGAACAGATGTTGGTGGCCAGTCTGGACGGTATTGAGCGGTGTGACATCTTTATTGCCTCAGCCGCTGTGGCGGATTTTCGTGCTGCGGATATTGCTGAACACAAAATGAAGAAAGGTAAAGCGGATGAAATGGTACTGCGGCTGGTGAAAAACCCGGACATTGTCGCTACCGTTGCCAATCACCCCCAACGGCCATTTACCGTTGGTTTTGCGGCTGAAACCCGTGATGTGGTGGCCTATGCCCGCGATAAGTTAAGTCGTAAGCGGCTGGACCTGATTATTGCTAACGATGTATCACGCAGCGATATTGGTTTTAACAGTGATCAGAATGCGGTGACTGTGGTAAGTGCGGATGCTCAGCAGGTGTTACCGGAAACGCCCAAGCGTCAGCTTGGTGGTCAGCTGATTGCGATGATTGCACAGCAGTATCACGCCTGAGCGCAGCTTTTAAGTCAGGGCCTCTGGCTGAGGTCGTAACAAAACAGTTTTCAGTCTGCCCAAGTCAGGCAGCGTATATAAGGGAGTAACGGATGCGTTATCCGCTGACCGGTCTCGATCAGACCATTTTTCGTGCCTACGATATTCGCGGTATTGTCGGCCAGGCGTTGACTGATGCCTCTGTGTACCATCTGGGCCGGGCGTTTGCAGCCCAGGCACGTAGCCAGGAGGTGACGGAAGTGGTGGTTGCTGCGGATGGCCGTCTGTCCGGGCCAGAGCTTAAACAGCATTTCTGCGATGGCCTGCGTGAGGGTGGCTGTGATGTGCTGGATGTGGGCTTTGTTGCCACGCCGCTGCTTTACTTTGCTGCGCACCACCGGCCACAGCAGACCGGTGTGATGATTACGGGGAGTCATAATCCGGCAGATTACAACGGCTTCAAGATGATGATCGCTGGCAATACCCTGTCTGGTGATGAGATTCAGGCGCTGAAACAGCGCATGCTGGATCAGGATTACAGTGAAGGCGCAGGCCAGTATGCTGAGCAGGATGTGCGTCCAGCTTACCTGGAGTATGTACTCAATGATGTAAAACTGGCGACACCGATGAAGGTGGTGGTGGACTGCGGTAACGGCATTCCTGGTGATACAGCGCCAGCGTTGCTGGATAAGCTGGGCTGTGAACTTACGCCGCTGTTTTGCGATGTTGACGGTACTTTCCCGAATCACCACCCTGACCCGGGCAAGCCTGCCAATCTGGTGGATGCGATTGCTGCTGTTAAAGAAAACGGAGCTGATCTTGGGCTGGCATTTGATGGTGACGGTGACCGTGTGGGCGTGATTACCGAGTCTGGCAAAATCATCTACCCGGACCGTGTTGCCATGCTGTTTGCGGAAGATATTATCAGCCGCAATCCGGGGGCCGAGATTATCTACGATGTGAAGTGCTCTCGCCTGCTGGGTGAAGTTATTCGCAATGCTGGTGGTAAAGCCACCATGTGGAAAACGGGCCATTCACTGATCAAGCGCAAGATGAAAGAGAGCGGCGCATTACTGGCCGGTGAAATGAGTGGCCATATTTTCTTTAAGGAGCGCTGGTTCGGTTTTGATGATGGCCTGTACTCTGCCGTCCGTCTGCTGGAAATTCTGTCAGCCCGTAAACTGGCCAGTGAAAGCGCAGACCTGGTATTCAATGCCTACCCGGAAGACCTCAGCACGCCTGAACTGAACATTGATGTCAGTGAAGAGAGCAAATTCGCCATTATTGAGCAATTACAGCAACAACACTTTGAAGGTGGTGAGTGCAACTGTATTGATGGTGTGCGTGTTGATTACCCGGATGGCTGGGGGCTGGTACGTGCTTCCAATACCACGCCGGTACTGGTGCTGCGTTTTGAAGCGCAGACTGAAACCGCACTTGAGCGTATTCGCAGTGATTTTCAGCAGCGCCTGCACGCTGTGGACAGCAGCCTGACCATTCCGGCCAGCTGATCAGATAACCGGATGCCTGCTACTGGGCGGCATCGTGACAGGAAGGACAACAACCATGCAACTGACCCGCAAAGACGCCATGATGACTGCTGAAGTACTGAATGAGGCGATGCCTTATATTCAGCGCTTTGTCGGTAAAACCATCGTCATCAAATATGGCGGTAATGCTATGACCGATGAGAAACTGCAGAACAGCTTTGCCCGTGACATGGTAATGATGAAGCTGATCGGTATTAACCCGATTGTGGTGCATGGGGGGGGGCCACAGATTGGCGATCTGCTGGAAAAACTGAATATCGAGTCTCACTTTATTAATGGTATGCGTGTGACTGACTCACGCACCATGGATGTAGTGGAGATGGTACTGGGTGGCATGGTTAACAAGCAGATTGTGGGCCTGATTAACGCCAATGGCGGTAAGGCGATGGGCCTGACCGGTAAGGATGCCCAGTTGATCCGCGCCCGCAAACTGCGCGTCAAGCACAAGACGCCAGAGATGGAAGCACCAGAAATTATCGACATTGGTCATGTGGGTGAAGTGGAGCACATCGACACCAAGGTACTGGATATGCTGGTACATTCCGACATCATCCCGGTTATTGCACCGATTGGTGTGGGCAAAGATGGTGCGTCCTACAATATCAACGCCGACCTGGTTGCCGGTAAGGTCGCTGAAGTGTTGCAGGCAGAAAAGCTGATTCTGCTGACTAACATTGCAGGTCTGATGGATAAAGAAGGTAATGTACTGACTGGCCTGACCACTGAGCAGGTTGATGGCCTGATTGAGGATGGCACTATCTATGGCGGTATGTTGCCGAAAATCGGTTGTGCGCTGGATGCTGTCAAAGGTGGTGTGACCAGTGCGCATATTATTGATGGCCGTGTGGAGCACAGCTGTATGCTGGAAATCTTCACCGACGATGCCGGTATCGGTACGCTGATTACCAACACCGAGCGCGCCGAGCAGGAGTGAACCCTTCGCCATGAACGACAGGCAGAAAATCTCACGACGTGAACAGATTCTGCAGGCACTGGCCCATATGCTGGAAGGCAACCCGGGCCAGCGTATTACCACTGCAGCACTGGCTAGGGAGGTCGGGGTCTCCGAAGCCGCACTGTACCGCCACTTTCCCAGTAAGGCACGGATGTTCGAGGGATTGATCGGCTTTATTGAGGAGACTATCTTCTCCCGCGTTACCCTGATTACCGGGTCTGAGGCGGGGGGGGTTAAGCAGTGTGAGCAAATTCTGACACTGGTACTGGCGTTCGTTGAAAAGAATCCGGGAATGGCTCGTATTCTGACGGGCGACGCGCTGGCCGGTGAAACCGATCGCCTGCGTACCCGTGTTAATCAGTTCTTTGAACGGTTGGAAACACAGCTCAAGCAGATTCTGCGTGAAGCTGAAGTGCGTGAAGGTTTACGTACCGTCACCAGCTCAGGGGCTTCCGCTAACCTGATGATTGCTGCTGTTGAAGGCCGTATCCGCCAGTTTGTCCGTACCGAGTTTCGTCGTCGTCCAACTGAACAGTGGGCTGACCAGTGGCCACGGCTGGCGATTGGTATCTTTAAGCCGGAGACACTACCGGCCTGATTCTATGTGTCAAGGATGTGAATATATCTGGAATCAGGGCATGGGTAGCAGCCCACTCTGCGGGTGACTGGAATGCGCGGCAAGCCCCGTACTTCTAGTGCGGGGAAGGATAGCGCGGGAGGCGAAAGCCTCCTTTAATTGAACAGTTTTTTGCTTAATGAATTGCCGAACGGGCAATACAGTGCCTGCCATGATCCATGGCTATCGTTATAATTTGAAACGTGAAACATACAAAGACTTTG
>JAOXSF010000139.1 GCA_025800125.1 Marinobacterium sp. | reverse complement strand
AGCAGTTGAGTTAAAGACGATTCCCATTTTGGACTATGTCCAGGCTGGCATTAAAGATGCGTTGCTTGAGCGGATCAAAGTCCATGCTCGCAGCTGGAAAATCGGCAACCCGCTTGACCCGGATAATGCACTGGGTGCCATGATCGACAAAGGCCATTTTGCCAAAGTGTCCGGTTACCTGGCACAGGGTAAAGACGCGGGTAAAACGCTGGTACTGGGTGGTGAGACCATGGACGGTGCCTTTATTCAGCCTACAGTATTTGATGGTGTTAGCAATAGCGATGCTCTAGCCCAGGAAGAGATCTTCGGCCCGGTATTGTCGGTGATTACTGTTGCCAGCTATGAAGAGGCGATAGAGGTTGCTAATGACACCGAGTATGGTCTGGCAGCATCGGTATTTACGGCCAACGCTAAAAAAGCCCTGCGTGCTGGCCAGGCGGTACGTGCCGGGACGGTTACCGTTAACTGCTTTGGTGAAGGTGATATTACTACGCCGTTTGGTGGCTATAAGCAGTCCGGTTTTGGTGGCCGTGATAACTCCATCCATGCCCATGATCAGTACACCGAGCTGAAAACAATCTGGGTTGATCTGAGTGATGATGCCGTGGACGGCAGCATCGACTGATCACGCCTTTTATAACAATCCCTTACCACCTATTTGCAGTATGTCCCGCGACAGGGCAGGGCATACTGCGGCCTGAATTTGTCGCTCAGCGCGAAAACTGTCCAGGTTGTGTGGTACTGGTGCAGGTGTAAACACAGATGACAGACAACAAAATAATAAACGTAAAGCGTCTGCCTAAAGACCCGGGCCCGGCAGCCTGGAACCGGATTCTGACCGATGCTACGCCATACGCGCAGCTGGACCAGACCCTCCAGGCAGACTGGGTGGTCGTTGGCGGTGGTTTTTCCGGTATTGCAGCTGCGCGGCGGCTCAGCCAGCTGGTGGGGAATGAGAAGATTGTGCTGCTGGAAGCGGGGCGGTTGGCAGATGGCCCGGCCGGACGAAATAGCGGTTTTATGATCGACCTGCCCCATGAATTGAATTCCGAAAGTTATGCGGGTTCGCAGGAACGGGACAGACAGCAGATCTACCTCAACCGTGCAGCGATTGATTTTGCCGGTGATATGGCGGAAGACTTTGCCATGGACACCAGAATTTATGATCGCTGCGGCAAAATGACCGGTGCCGGTTCTGACAAAGGCATTGCTCATATCGACAGTTATTGTGCCCATTTGCAAGCGCTGGGTGAGCCGTTTGAACTCAAGTCAGCCCGTGATATGAAAGACTGGACCGGTACTGATTTTTACCAGAAAGGTCTCTACACACCTGGCGCGGTAATGATTCAGCCAGCGGCATTTATTCGGGCAGCAGCAGAGGGTCTGGCAGATTCTATATCCATCTTTGAAAACTCACCGGTTACCAGTATTGAACCGGGTGATCGACACACTCTGATTACTCCCAACGGTAAAGTACAGGCGCGCAATATTATTCTGGCCGTTAATGGCCATGTGCAGTCCTTTGGTTTCTATCCGCGCCGCCTGCTGCATGTGTTCACCTACGCCTCTATGACCCGTGCGCTGACAGCAGACGAAGTACGTCGCCTTGGTGGTGTGAGTGACTGGGGCATGTTACCTGCTGACCCGATGGGCACTACGGTGCGACGTAGCTCTGACCTGATGGGTAGTGGTGATCGGTTGGTGGTACGAAATCACGCTACGCTTAATCAGTCGATAGAAGCCAGCCCTGCCAATATGCGGCGGGCAGCAAAGTTGCAGGATCGCGCATTCGCGAACCGCTTCCCGATGCTGGCGGGCATTGATATGGAATACCGCTGGGGAGGGCGTTTGTGCCTGTCCTGGAATTCAATGCCTGCGTTTGGTGAAGTAGAAGATCGCATCTGGTCAGCCTGTTGCCAGAATGGACTGGGGACGGTGAAAGGCACGCTGTCTGGCATGATGGCTGCTGAACAGGCAGTATTGGGGCAATCTGAGCTGTTAAGCGAATTTCTCGATCATCAACAGCCTTCACTGCTGCCGCCAGAGCCCTTCCTGTCATTAGGTGCGAATGCAACCATGCTCTGGAAAGAGTGGCAGGCGGGTATTGAGCTTTGATGTCTGAGCCTCAGCTGCAAGGCTGTTTGTAACAACCATCGACTAACAGCAATCGATAACAACCGCAACCCATAACAACAACAGCAACCCGCCTGGCGGGTTATAAGGGGTTATACAGATAATGAGTCAATTTAATACCTCGGACTTTATGAACCCGATGATGGTTCAGACATGGTCCAATGGCCGCCACCTGGTACGTTGCGTCAAGGTAATTCAGGAAACCCATGACGTTACGACTTTTACCTTTGGTATGAATCAGCCGGTGCTGTTTTTCTTCAAACCGGGCCAGTTTGTTACCCTGGAGCTGGAAATTAATGGCGAGCGTGTCATGCGTTCCTACACTATTTCCAGCTCCCCTTCTATTCCGTACAGTTTCTCCATTACCGTCAAACGGGTGCCTGGCGGGGTGGTGTCTAACTGGCTGCATGACAATCTGAATGAAGGCGATCAGATTGCGGTGCATGGCCCGGTGGGGAATTTCAACTGTCTGGATTTCCCAACCGAGAAAGCACTGCTATTGTCTGGTGGCGTAGGTATTACCCCTGTGATGTCGATGGCGCGCTGGTGGTTCGATACCGACTCTGATGTCGATATGGTGTTTGCCCATAGCGCCCGTACACCTGCTGACATCATCTTCCACAAAGAGCTGGAGTATATGTCGACCCGCATCGACAACTTCAGGGCCCATCTGATCTGTGAACGCACTGAAATCGGCCAGGCCTGGACCGGTTACCGTGGTTATATGAATTTGCAGATGTTGCAGCTGATTGCGCCGGACTTTATGGAGCGTGAGGTGTTCTGTTGTGGCCCGGAACCTTATATGAACGCGGTACGTACCATGCTGGAAGAGGCTGGTTACGATATGCAGCGTTACCATGAGGAATCGTTCGGGGCGACACCGGCTAAAGATGTGAAACGCGCTGAACAGCACGCCGACGAAGCGGAACAGGCAGAGCAGATTGATCAGGCGATGGTGCAGATCAGCTTCAACGACCGTGAGCAGAACGCTGCTGTTGCCGTTGGCACTAACCTGAACGAAGCCGCTGCGGCAGCTGGTGTCAATATCGCAAAAGCCTGCGGTGTCGGTATTTGTGGTGCCTGTCGTGTCAAAGTGATTTCCGGTGATGTGGCAATGGATCATAACGGTGGTATCACGGAAGAGGAGATGGCGCAGGGGTATGTACTGTCCTGTTGCAGTACCCTGAACAGCGACGCTGAAATTGAGTGCTGACCCGTTCACCAGTGAAGGTTTTGCCCGTTATCGCAGCCAGTTCTGGCTCGGTGTGCGAGACCTTCTGCCGCTGGTGTCCGGTGTATTGCCGTTCGGGCTGATTGCCGGTGCCAATGGCCTGGCGCTGGGGATGAGCCCTGAAACCATCATCGGCATGACCGTGCTGTTTTTTGCAGGGGCAGCGCAGCTGGCTGCTTATCAGCTGATTCAGGAAAATGCTCCCTTTGTGATCATTGTACTAACGTCGGTGGTAGTGAACCTGCGTTTTGCAATCTACAGCGCAACCTTTGCCCCGTTATTAGCACCGTTACCGCGTCATAAGCGCTGGCCTGTTGCTTATATGCTGTCAGACCAGGCCTATGGTCTTTGTGCTACGCCTGCACAGCAACAGCGTAGCCGGGGAGAACAGCTCTGGTATCTGCTGGGGGTCGCCGGTGCGATGTGGCTGGCCTGGGTGCTGTCGGTGGTGGCCGGTATTGCACTGGGAGCCAGCATTCCGGCGCACTGGTCACTGGAATTCACCATCCCGCTGGCGTTTCTGGCGATGCTGGTGACAACGATTACCCGGCCAGGCTTACTGCTGGTGGCTGTGGTGGCGGGTATAGCAGCGGTGCTGTTTCAGCGTATGCCCTATAACACCGGTTTTATCCTGGCCGTTGTCGCAGGTGCCGGGGCAGGGCTTGGCTTGTCGGCCGGGTTTAAGTCGATCTGGTTTAAGTCGGCCTGGTCGAAGGGTGCAGGCCGAGGACGGAAAAAAGGTGATCAGTCAGGTGGGGGTGAGCGTGAATGACACTTTGATGCTCTGGTTACTGTTTCTGGCTGCCGGGTTGGGCACCTTCCTTATCCGGCTGTCATTTATTGAATTGCACGGTAGCACACGGCATCTGCTGGAGCGCAGTCGTCATTTGTTGGCGGTGTTACCTCCGGCGATTCTGGCGGCGTTATGTGTGCCAGCCATTCTGTTCAGTCGCCCAGCAACTGATTACCAGTGGGCACCGATGCAGATTGTTGCCGCATTGGTAACGGTACTGATTGCCCGTTTCAGTCGTAGTGTATTTTGGCCCGTCGTCGCTGGGATGCTCTGCCTCTGGCTATTGAACTGGTTGGCAGGCTGAGCTTAAAAATGCCTGACGTCCTGCAAGGAGATAGCCGTGAATAACCGGTCTCCCACAATCCGTTTTTATATATTGCTATGTGAAGAATATTCCCAGCTATCGCTGACTATATTGCAGGCGCTGCTGCAAGAGGCAAACCAGCTATTAGAATTACCCCGTTATCAGTTACGGCTGGTGAGCTGTCAGTCACAATCGGCTACTGTGCATAGAGAATGCACAGCGGTCACGTCAGCTGTCGTTGATGAAACCGTACAGTGGTTAACAGCGGAGCAACTGACCGTAATGCCGCCAGCCCCCTGTGATGTGGTACTGGTATTGGGGGGCGCAGCAATCAATACGCTTTTGCCTGAATCGTTGGCGACTGTCGTTAAGCGACACCGCCGTCGCGGCGGTTTGCTGGTTGCGGTGGCATCAGCGGTAAATGCTTTGGCTCGTTGCGGTGTATTGGCGGGTGAACGGGCAAGTTGTTTTGTTGAACACCAGCAGCAGTTAGCCGAGCTATACCCGAATATTCGCTTTAATGGCAATTTGTTTACCTTCAGTGGCTCTGTCCTGTCCTGTGCCGGAGGGATGGCTACGCTGGATATGTTGTTTGAGCTGATCGACCGTTTTACTCCGGCTATCCATGATGCTCTTTGTGTGCGTATGGCACTGGAACACCCCCGGCCCGGCACCGTAGCCCAGAAAACAACATTGCACTTTCGTTATAGTGGGCTTGGCCCTTACCTGGTCGATGCAATCGAATTGATGGAAGCGAATATTGATGAAGTGCTCAGCATTGAAGAGATTGCCCGTCATTGCTGTATTTCCAAACGGCAGCTGGAGCGCTTGTTTCGCCGCCATCTGGCGTGTTCACCCCGTCAATTTTATCTGCAACTGCGGCTCAAGCGAGCCAGGCACCGGATTCTGAACAGTCATTGTCCGGTGCTGGATGTTGCCTTTGCCTGTGGTTTTTCTACCACGGCACATTTTTCTCGCTGTTACAAAGCACAGTTTGGCGTGTCACCCCGCGAAGACCGTCAGCTTAGTCTGGCGGGATAGGCTACCTGGCAGGGTGGGCCGACTGTTCACAAGTGCTGAGTCAGCTAACAGGTGCTGAGTCAGCAAATCACATTGGCCATTTCATTTCACCCATTGCTACTTTGGCACTCAGTTCCAGGTCACCGATATTGGTGAAATTCGGATAGATTGTTTTCATGCGTTGAACCAGATCAGCACTGTCGCTTGCTAATGCCATCTGTTGCTCAAAGTGACGGATATAGCGGCGAGTATGCTCCACGGCGGTCATATTCATTGCGCTCTCACCGACCACATGGCCTGGAATAATAGTGTCTGGCTGTAAGGCAACAATGTTATCCAGCGTTTTCAGCCAACTCTGACGGGAGGCTGGCGTCTGGTTGTCTGCCATCCATACGTGGACATTTTCATACAGCACCACGCCACCGGTAACGGTTT
This sequence comes from Marinobacterium sp., assembly GCA_025800125.1. Classification (GTDB taxonomy): domain Bacteria; phylum Pseudomonadota; class Gammaproteobacteria; order Pseudomonadales; family Balneatricaceae; genus Marinobacterium_C. Next base: position 27,137 of record JAOXSF010000139.1, on the reverse strand, counting down.
TGATGGATGGAATCCATAGTACGGTATGGGTTGGGTCATGGCTGTCCAGCCCGGCAATTTCAACTTTCTGGCCGTCCACCATCAGCGTGTTGCCACTGAATGTTTCCGGCATTACCAGCCGTTGCGGTGCATTTTGCTCCAGTATCGGGCCCCAATAGTCAAGTTTAGGTTGCGCGGTTGCTTTGATCTTTTTCGCGGTTGTTGCGGTGGCGTAAAACTTTGCTTCGGGGAAGTTATCGGCGATCAGGTCCAGCCCGAAGTAGAAGTCCGGGTCATAGTGGCTGATATAAACAGCAGTCAGCTGCTTACCACTGGCGTGGATCTTATCAACCAGTACCTGGGCATCATTGCGCTGGAACTGGGCGTCAACCAGCAGTATTTCACTTTCGCCACTGATCAGGCTGGATGTGACCGGAAAGATACTTGCCTCGCCGGGGTTAAAGGTATCGACTGTCAGAGGTTGAAACGCTTCCGGGGCGGAGTTAACAGCACTGCAGCCAACCAGGCCGCTGGCCGCAATACAGGTTGCAAGCAGGGTAGAGCGGAAAGATTTGAACATGGTGATCGCTTCCGAATCAGTTAAGATATGCAGCGATTCTAAGTTGCGAATATCGAGTTAAAAACCGTATATCAATACACTAACTGTTGCATATATCGGTGCAACTATATGATTTTACAAAGCATAGGTTTTACAAAGCATAGGTTTCACAAAGCACGGATTGCATAAAAACACGAGTTCCATAAAGACATGGGCTTCACGGCAGTGACGTTAGCCGCCTGCGGTGTGATGAAAAGAGGGTATACGTAGTGGACAGGCTTATAGCTGCTGAAGTTTTTATCTGCATTGTTGAGCAGGGCAGTATGGCTGGGGCCGCGAATCGGCTGGATATGTCGCGTTCAATGGTCAGCCGCTATCTGCAACAGATGGAAGATTGGGCCGATGCCCGTTTATTACACCGTTCCACCAGACGGCTTAGCCTGACGCCTGCCGGTGAACAGGTACTGTCGCATTGTCGTACCCTGTTACAACTGGCGGCGGAGGTTCCGGTAATCGACAGGCAGCAGCCAGAAACCCCCAGCGGCAAACTACGTATTACCTGTTCACAGATTTATGCCCAGAAAGTGATGGGGCCACCGATACAAAGCTTCCTGCAACAGTACCCTCAGGTGTCGCTGGATATGTATATCAGCAATGATGCAGTCAATATGGTGGAACAGCGCATTGATCTGGCCATTCGTGTCACCAATGATCTGGACCCAAACCTGATCGCACGGCCGCTGGGGGTATGTCGTTCTGCACTGGTTGCTTCACCGGATTACCTGCAACAGGCTGGTATACCTGCAACGCCTCAGGCGTTGGCAACCCACAACTGTCTGACATATGCCTATTTCAGCAGCCTGTGGCAGTTTGCCAGAGGTGAAGACACCGAATCGATTGCAGTAAAAGGCAATTTCAGTGCGAATGAAGCGATGGTATTACTGAATGGCGCACGTAGCGGCATGGGTATCAGCCTGCAACCGCTTTACGTTGTGGCACCGGAGTTGCGAAAGGGTGAGTTGGTGCAGTTATTGCCGGACTGGGAGCCGATCAAACTGGGTATTTATGCGGTGTACCGTGATCGCCGCCATCAGTCCGCTGCGTTGCGTGCTCTGCTGGATTGGCTGGTGGTGTTTTTCGCAGATATGGAGGCGCAAGATACAGGTGCGCAGACATAAAGGTGCGTATATGCGCCTTCGTGCCTGATCACAGCCATAGCTGATATTGGCACAGAAAGTCCCGCCCGGGTGTACAACACCCAGGGCGGAGATGATTACGACAGCGACGATATTAATAATTCATGATAACGCAATGCCAGACTGCTGTTGTCTATATAACCTTTTAATATCAGTCGGTTACCCTGTAGGCGTAACTGTGGCAGTGGAAATTGTGCATTCCATGGTGTATTGGGTGCTGGCGCGGTGTTGTTGACGGGTGGGAAACCATACAGTGCAGTACATGCCAGCAGTAATGGGTAGAGTGCCTCATTACTTAATGGTTGTTCCAGTTCAAAACATAACTCTATCTGTGTCGTTTCGAATGTTGCCGCATCGTCAGCCGTATACCGTACTTGCAGTTGGTCAGGGCTTAGCCAAGGCAGTAGTGTGACCGCTTGCACTGCCATATGGTCACAGATAGCGGACGATAGGCCGTTAGACGTTATGCTCACACTCAGCTGTTGTACTGGGTATTTTTGCTGTATCTGGTGCGCTAGAGGTACAACGGTATTCAGCAGGGCTGACCCGCAAGAGATTACAGTTGTTTCTCCGTGGAGGCTTTGCAGTTTCGGTGGTCGTTCATCCAGTCCGATAACGTTTACCTGGTCGGCACCCTGATCATCCTGCACCAGCATATAGCGCGTGGCGGCCTGTAAAAAATGCTTGCCAGTTGCAGCCGGTTGGGCATTTTCTGAAGGGGTGTCAGCAAGGCATTCAAGCCAGACAGGGTAACGGCCAATAAAATCTGCCAGGTGCTGGCTGTAAGCTAACCGGTGTTCCATACCGTAGCTGTCAGTAACACGCAGCGTATCGCCGTCAATAGTGGGGTTGGCTGTACTGAAATCCAGTTGGTCATGATTTTTCAGCAGCTCGACCAGCTGCGTCAGTGACCGTTGCTCATCACATAGCGCCATCAGTTGGTAGTGTTCAGGGGCCTGCAGCCAGGTGTGCAGTAAACGTTGGGCGAGACGGCCAGTGCCGTGCAGTGTGGCTGATAACATGCGTGCGCAGTAATCCTTGTCGTTGACTATCTGGGCACGCATTTTAGTGGATTCTTCACTGCGATGGCAGCAGCAGTTATGTCGGTTATGAAAAATAATAGGCTGTCTGAAAGATACTCCGGGTTATTTACTGAGTGTACTTTCCAGTCTGATCAGGTTTGCAGTTAATCTTTCCATCAGAGACAGTGTGTTCAATCGGGTGACAGGGTCAATCAGCCAGTGGTCAGTTGCTGGCGGCATTGGGCTCTGCTTTTTTACCGGGCTGATAAATAGCAGGCGAGTATCGCCGTCCAGCTGTACCGTTTCAGTTTGTTTCGGGCGATCAATTTTTTTCAGGCTATCAATCTTCTTTAGTCCATCAACCTGCTTCAATGGTAGTGCCAGGCTACGGGCCAGGCTGGCTAGTTGTGGTGCTGCAAACTGAACTTCGTCAACGTTGGCATCCAGCAACAGTTCATCAAGTTGTTGCTGGTATTGCTGTAGCTGTTGGCGCAGTTGCTGATGGTTATGGCGGATACGGGGATGTTGATCCGGCCATATGCGAGCCAGATCGGTGGCTGCGATATTCAGCATCAGTTGAAGGTTAGCCGGGTTCAGCCAGAAATAGCTATTGCGCTCCTGAGGGCTGATGCGGCTGCCACCAGGGGTCAGTTCTGCTGTCAGATCAACTGGAATTACCGCAATATTGTGCTGGCGTAGTAAGCCATAGGCTGCCATATCCGGGTTCAATGCTTCTACGGTCAGCACAGCGGTATAACGCTTGAATGGCCGGGTAGATGCTTTGCTGCGCAACCAGCTGGGGATACGTTGCCAGGGTAGACGACGGGGGGGAAGGTACTCAATGGTAATACCTGTACCTTTTAGTAGCTCCGTGGCGATCAGTTGGCTTATGGGCTGTACCGTTGCCAGTGTAAGGGTGTCAGTTTTCGTATTAGCTGCCTGTGAGTGATGAAATGTGCTCAGTGTCAGCAGCAGTAACAAACAACTTTTCATTATTTGCCAGCAACAGTTTTTTATTATTTTCATATCAAACTCCGGATAGCGCGCCCCAGTAACAACACAATAAACAGCGCACAGGCAATCAGTACAATGGCTGCACCCGACGGAATGGGCAGGGCACCGAGCATGGGTAATAAAATTCCCAGAATGCAGCACAGGGTAGAGATAATAATCGACAGGCTGAAAAACTGGCGAAAGTTACGACTGGCCAGCCGGGCAATGGTCGCAGGTATCAGTAGCAAAGCGCCGACCAGTACGGCACCAATGATTTTTACCGAGGCGACAGTGACCAGGGCAATCAGTACCACAAAGCAGTATTCATACAGGCGAACCGGGGTGCCGCTGGTAGCGGCCAGTTCTGGCGACAGGCTGGCAATCAGTGCCCGGTTGCCATACACAAACGCCAGTAGCGCTGTGAGTGTCGCGATTACGGCCAGTACAGTAAGGTCGCTGTCCTGAACGGTGATGATGGAACCAAACAGCACGTTTTCCAGAATATGTACGTTTACACGCTGTGCTACATACAGCAGTAATGCGGCACCAAGGGCGATAGCAAAGGCCAGAAATACCCCCACCAGAGCATCATAAGGTACGTGGGTGCGGCTTTTTACCCAGTGCAGCAGCAGGGCAAAAATCAGGCAGAAGCTGAACAGGGCTGCAAAGGGGTGGGTTGCTGGTTCGCCCAGCAGGATACCGATAGCAACCCCGGTCAGTGCGCCATGACCAACCGCTTCCGAGAAAAAGGCCAGCCGTTTTACCACCACCAGAGTGCCCAGCCCGCCCAGCAATGGGCCAACAATCAGCGCAGCAACCAGGGCGTTAGTCAGGAAAGCATATTCAAATACCTGGGGTAGCTGCCCCTGGGTGGCGAGTGCAGCTGTAAAATCACGTAGTGTCTGCATCATGGTTCTGATTCACCGTATTGCCAGGATGAGGGAGGAGAAGTGGGTGGTGTCAGCGCATCATCGGGCAGTTCATGGGCCGGGCCCTGCCAGCTGAGGCCAGCATTAATCAGCAAAACCTGATCCGCATAGTGGCGAGCGAAGTCAAGGCCATGGTGAACCATAACAATGGTTGCACCCTGGTCTCTCTGTTCAAGAATCAGCCGGGTAATAATGGCCTGGGCATGGCTATCCAGCCCTGTCATGGGTTCATCCAGACACCAGAAACCCGGTGGCTGATACAGAGCGCGGGCAAACAGTAAACGTTGTCGTTCTCCCCCGGATAGCTGGTCAAGGCGCAACTGTGTTTTTCCTTCCATACCCACCTGGGCCAGAAGGTTATGTATATGCGCTTCAATCCTGGTACGCCGCCAGCCAAACAACGGCCAGCGACTAACGACGCCACGCATGAAGTCTGCCACGCTGATGGGCAGTGCAGCATCAAATACGGTTTGTTGTGGTATGTAGGCAGGTTTTACCCGTGCCTGTGCGGACGGCCAGTGTAGCTTAATATCTCCACGATGGGGTTGTAAGCCCAGCAGGCACTTTAACAATGATGATTTGCCGGAACCATTGGGGCCCATCAGCAGGTGAATTTTGCCCGGCTCCAGGCAAGCACTGAGAGGGTTCAATATGGTGTTGCGCCCGGCCTGTAAGGCCAGATTGTTGAGGTGAATTTCAGGCCCCATCATTGGCTCCGCTGGCTATGTATTGACTGGTCGTATGTTTACTGGATGTGTGCTGTTTTGAGGATGGTGTACTGGCTTGCTGTAGTGCTTGCACCAGGGTTTGCAGATTTTTTTCCATCTCTCGATAGACCATGTCCGGGTCGTACTGGCCGAATGTCATATGGGAAAAATGGTAGAGCTGAATACCGGTGGCCTGTTCGATGGTTGTGACATACCGGTTGTCCATATCCAGTTCAGTAAATAGCAGGTTGACGCCTGCGCTACGAATGCGGTCAATTGTTTTCTTCAGCTGACTGGCACTGGGTTCAACGCCGTGTGCCGGTTCAATGACAGTATCAATGGCGATACCGAATTCCTGTAGAAAGTAACCATAGGCGTTGTGAGTACTGGCGATGCGGATATTACTCAGGTCCGTATTTGCCAGTTGACGGCGATACTTCATTTTCAGCTTGCGCAACTTACGGCCATAGGCCACAGCATTGCGTTTGAAGTAGCGGGCATTGTCCGGGTCGAGCTTACCCAGCGCTTCAGCAATGGTGTACACCTGTCGAATTGCTGCACTTATGGATACAAATGTGTGTGGATTCCAGGCGTTACTGCTGCCTGCGGCAACATTGTGGGCGCTTAGCAGCGGAACGTCCCTGTTGGCATGGATCACCTCGACACTGGCATCTTTTCCCAGCGCTTGCAGGGCGTGCATCACAAATTCATCATGGCCGATACCATTAACCACCAGTGCATCCAGTTGGTGCAGGCGTTGCAGATCTGCCGGTTGCAGTTCATAGCTATGCGGGTTGAACCCCGAATCAACCAGTGGCAGCAGGGTGGCACGTTCCCCCACAATATTGGCGACGTAACTGTAATAGGGGTGCAGGGTAATGCCGATGGTCAGGCGTGCCTGGGCAGGCAGCGCAGTGCTGAATAGCAGCAGTAATAACAGAAGTCTTTTCACGGTGTTTTCCTGGTGGGATAAGGGCCGCTAGCGGGGCTGGAACACAGGGCAAAGGAGGATGTACACATGCGTCACCATGGCCTTGTAACCACGGCCTATGTATGTCAGCCATGGCTGTGTGTAATCTGAATCCAGCCGTGGCTGGCATCACAACTGGCCGTTTCGGATAAATTGGGGGCGGTGCCTGACGTTACTTTGTGGGATGCCTCACTGTGCGGTGTTTCTGCCAGGATATAGATTGCTTCTCGTCCTGGATGTAGCAGGAAGTAACCGGGTTGCTCAGGCGTTTGGCGGCTGGCGTTGTTTGAGCTGGCTATATTGCCTGTGCTGGCTATGTGTCTTGGGCTAGCTATGTGTTTGGGACTAGCCAGGTAGCAGGTTTTTTGTATGCGCTGCCAGCGCCAGAGTTGCTGCTGTTCGTGCTCCGGGTTTTGTTGATGCGTCTGGCTCTGATCATGATAAAACGGCGCAATACCCAGCTCAGCCAGCTCGGCAACAGAGGGAAGGTAGTTATGCAGTTCCTGCTCAAACTGAATTTCGGGCAGTGCAATGCTCAGCTCCATAACCAGCTGACGTTGCTGGGGTGTTAATACCAGGTTATCTGCACTGGCAGGTGTTGCACGGGAACTGCTGTTAAAGTGTAAGCCCGTCGTGCCCAGTAGCAGAATCAGGGTAATACTGAGCATTACCCAGAGTGACTCCTGGCGGCCAGTGGCGGGTTCGATGGTTTCGATAACAGCCGTTTTGGTAGATGCCATATATATCCAGCCTGCTCAGGGGGTTTTCAGCTCGATGTAGTCAACTTCAGCGGCTTGGTCGTGGCCTGGATCGAAGCTGATATAGAATTCGCCTTGCGGGTATGTAAACTGAACCATGGAGTGTGCATCGGTTTGCTGGTGGTATAACAGTTCGTCGTCGTAGCTGAATACTTTGACGGTTTCACCGCTGGCGCTGGAACCATCGCTATAACCTGCTTTGCAGACCAGCACCTCTGTTGCTGCCTGGCAGTCCAGTGTGGGGTAGTGGGCGTGCGCCGCAGTGCTGGTACAGAGTACCAGTACTGCAGTCATCACCTTAGCCCTGTGGGTCGGGGCCTGCATCACTTACTCCGGCTGTGCTTCAAATGTCAGGAAGATTGTTGCGACATTTTTATCAAAGCGTGGAGAGGTGCTGTCCTGTTCAATGGAGGCGGTCAGCAGGTAAGGGCCTGCGTACTTTGGTGTGAAATTCAGCACGCCGTCAGTGTCAGCTTTCAACGCTGTTTTCATGCGGTCATCGCGGTAGCGGGTACCCGCAGGCGTCAGAGCAACCTCAGCATTGGTTACAGGCTGGCCATTCATCAGCAGTTTAAATTTAACCGGTTCGCCACTGATAATATCGCTGGGGTGGGTAATGGCTTCCAGCTCGAAGCCCTTGCCTGTTGTTTCCAGCACTTTACTGGTTGGAGCCAGGCGGGTGATATAGCTCAGTGATTGACGACTGAACTGGATGGTTTCTGCATCAAAGGCACCCTCAGGCAGGCGGTTTTTCGCTTCAACCTTGTCAAAGAAGCCGCGCTTTTCTGTGCCGCGTTTGCCGATTCTGTAGAAGGTCATCACCCGTGGCTGGCCCTGAATTTGCAGTTTATACGTGCCTTCCTGGTCCAGCTCCAGATCAAACACGCTGCGGCGGTGGCCTTTAAAGTAGCTGCCAACACGCTCACTTTTGCCATCTGGCTGCACGATACGCAGATCGCGCAGATCAATACCTTTGTCTGCGGCAAATACGCTGTGAGATGCAGTGGCGTCAATGCTGACCCATTCGGCCTTGTCAGAAGAGAGGTTGAATTCGCCAGGCAGCATCCATACTGGATGTGCAGACGCTGTGGTTGCAGCAGCCAGGGTGCCACCTAACAGCGTTGTCAGAATAAGTTTTTTGAAAGCGCCTGGTTTTTTGATCGTGCCCGGTTTCATTGGTGTCTCCAGCCTTGGTGTCACATATCCGCAGATGACACATCTGTATCATCATGGCAGGGTGATAAATATAAGTGGGAGGCATTCTCATTCTCAAAGGTGTTGCAAACCAGAGTATTTACATCTTTTACACCTGTTAAGTTATGGTAAGTTAACAGGCTGTTGGTAGTATCTGCTGTTGGTAGTATCTATAGTTAATAGCCTGTAAATGCTTTGAATTATAAATGCTGTAAGAGTAGCCACTTTTAAAATTTCGGTTTGATCAAAAATAAAGCTTCATTTATTTTGGGTGTGATTTTTAAAATTAAATGCCGCTGGGTTTTTTATACTATAAAATTAAAGTAGAATGAACTACAGCGGCATTGGTTGTGGGCAAAATCAGAATGCTCTGGCTTGATTAAAAGAGCTGTTATCTTTTTACTATTCTGAATTCTGTAGCAGCATAGGCGACTACTCTATCTTTATAAATAATAGACGCTGTGAGCTGTGGGCGATTCTGGCCTGGTGGTAAGTACTTTTTAACATTTTCCCTTTCAAGATAAGCTGTACCACTACAGTTGTTTGTAGATGCAGGAACAAAGCGTATGACGCTGCCAAAACCAGCCGACCATTCACATTGGTAGTCTCTATGAATTGGTTTGTTGGTGTTGTTGTAAAGTGCTTTTATCTTGACCGATGAATCATATGAGATCGTGCTGTTGCTCTTCTTAACATAGACAGTTCCAAGGTTAGTCAGAATAAATGCCTGGTTTAATTTCTTTTTTCCATTATTAATAGAGACAGATGCGTTGAATTTTATATAGCCCTGGTGGCTATTCAGAAGGGCTTCAGGCGGTAAATCTGGTGGAGATATTGATATTTTACAGTTTTCATCAGAAAGCTTTGATTGCATAAAAATATCAGGCTTAAATGACCACCTACAGTTGATATTATCAGGTATGTTACCTTCTATGGTCTTTACAGCCATTTCTGTTGTCTGGCCAATGGCAGGATTATCTGGCGCTTCTATATAGAGCGCTTTTTCTGTAGGCGTTTGATTGATTACTGTTGTGTCTGGACTATTAATGATTACAGGGCCTGTGGAATCTGGGTTATTCACAAATATTGAATCTGTTACGTTACCCGTTTCTATTGCTTTGTTGTTTGAAGAGGGTGCTGCCTGATTGAATATATCTGACAAACCAAACACTATTGTTAAAATTATCCCTGTTGCAGATAGAGCAAAGCCCCATGTCTTTAGACTTTTCATATGTTCTTCCCTGTGGTGAATGTTCTATAGCTTATCAACTACTATCATCGTTTTCATTTTTTGTCTACGCTTAAGTTTTTAATTTAATATGAATCTATTGGCTAGTTCTGTCTGAAAACCAGACCTCAGTTATTAATATGCTTTAGATTGTTACCAGAGTGCTGATTGCTACAAACGCATTGATCGCTACAGGCATGTTGGCAGCTATAGATATGTTGATAGCTACAGATATGTTGATAGCTACAGATGTATTGGTAATGCAGGAATATTGATAGTAAAAGAAAAAGCCCCATTACAGCGTTACAGCAGCTACCGTAAACCTGCTACAACAACCGCCAGCCAGGTGCGGACAACAGATTTCAGAGCATACCAGCAGACTGCCACCCAGGCGTTCTGTCAGCTGAGTGTGCAACCTGACAAGGCAAACGCCGGACAGCCGGGCATATCTGAACCGTTACTGTAATGGGGTAAAAACTTCGCAAGAAGCGAAGATCACAACGAACACAGCAGAGGCCCCGGTGTTGTCCAGGGCCGAGGGGATAGGGCTGTTCTGATCAGCGACGGATGTTAACGGTTTGTAGCTGGGTGTATTCCAACAGGCCTTCTTCGCCAAACTCCACACCAACACCAGACATTTTACTGCCGCCGAAAGGTGCGTGGGGCAGCACTTCAGCATGGTTGTTTATCCATACTGTGCCGCAATCCAGTTGGCTGGCAATCTTCTGCGCTTGCGTGATATCCGATGACCAGACAGAGCCACCCAGCCCTTCAGCGCTGGCGTTGGCCTGGGCGATAGCATCGTTTACATCGCTATAACGGATAACAGGCAGTACCGGGCCAAACTGTTCTTCATCAACCAGACGGCAGCCTGCTGGCAGGTCAGTAACGATGGTTGGAGGGTAGAAGTAACCTGCACCCGCTTGTGGTTCACCGCCGCAACGTACGGTTGCACCCTGGCGACGTGCATCGTCAACCAGTTCGCTGACTTTCTGGAACTGCATGGCGTTCTGTACCGGGCCGAAGGTGATACCATCCTGAAGGCCATTGCCAACAACTTGTTGCTGTGCAAGGTCTGTCAGCTTGTCACACAACGCATCATGCAGGCTGTCATGTACATACAGGCGCTTCAGGCAGGCGCAGGTCTGGCCCATGTTCAGGAAAGCGGTCTGGAAGATGCCTTCTGCAATAGCGTCCACATCGGCGTCAGGCAGTATGATAGCGGCATCATTACCGCCTAGCTCCAGTGTCAGGCGTTTAAGGTTGCCTGAGGCGCTCTGCATGATTTTCTGGCCAGTACCTGTAGAACCTGTGAAGACGATTTTTTGAATGCCAGGGTGTTCACTGATCGCCTGGCCCATTTCAGCGTCACCCGTCACGATATTGACGACACCTGCGGGCAACTCTTCGCTGAGCAGTTCGATCAGCCGCAGTGTGTTGAGTGGTGTAAAGCCAGAAGGTTTACAAACCACGGTGTTTCCGGCACGTAGTGCAGGCATGATATGCCAGATGGCGATCATGAGTGGCCAGTTCCAGGGGGTGATAGAGGCGATAACACCCAGAGGTTTGTGGTGCAGGCTGATATGACGTTCAGCACTGTCTTCCAGAACTTTTACTGGCAACTCCAGGCTGGCGGTGTGGCGAGTCCAGGCAACGGCACCACCGACTTCTGCCTGTGCCAGGAACAGTGGTTTACCTTGTTCCTGCACGATAATCTGTGCCAGCTCATCCGTATGTGCCTCAATGCGATCAGCAATGGCATTAAGGCAGGCTTTGCGCTCATCATCGCTGCTGTGCTGCCAGCTTTCGAATGCACTCTGGGCTGCTTCGACAGCCTGGTCCAGCTGTTGCACAGATGCGGCCGGGCATTCTGCAACGGGTGTCTCAGTTGCAGGGTTAATCACCTCGAAAGTGCCATTAGCACCAGCGTAACGCTGGCCGTTGATCAGCAGTGAATATGCGTCTGACATGTGTGTGTCCTGTTTGGTTGGTTGCTTGGTGAGCTATAGCAGTGGTTGTGTATACTCAAGCCTGTATAACTGTCGCTGCCAGCTTCTGCTGTGCTCTGGCCAGAGAGCAGAAGCTGGTGGCGACAAAACAGACGGAGCTGGATGCTCAGATCAGAACGGTACGATAGCCAGCAACTGGAAATAGGTGTTGGTATCGTCATTACCCTGGGTGCTGGTAGCGCTGTCCGGGGTGTAGAAACCCACCAGTGGGCTGACGATCAGGTGGTCATTAACAACCCACTCAGCGTACAGGTTGATTTCCTGAGCGTCGTTAGCGCCGCTGCCACCCATGGTGTCGGAGAAGTCGAAGAATAATGCACCCACGCTGAGGGTTTCCATCGGGTTGGCTTTCACGCCGATGTGGTGAATATCAACATCGGTATTGCCCGGGCCTCCGGCGGCGTAGTTGGCGCGGATTTCACCCTGGAACCAGGTGCCATAACCACGGTTAAAGCCGGTGAAGAGTTCATCATAACCGTTATCAAAAGTGCTATAGCGGTAATTGATGGAGGGTTGCCAAGCAATGTTTGCAAAGGTCCAGCCTGCTTCCATATACCAGGCATTGGCATCCGGGCTGTTATTACCCTGGCGTTGATCAGCAAATTCAGCCGACAGAAACAGGTTTTCAATTCCGGCATTACCCTGATAACGCACGCTGATGGTTTTCTGGCCATCGCGTTGCAGATTATCGAATGCCCCACCGGCAATACCGGTTGGGTTGACGTCAAGCCCTTCCAGATAGAGTGCGCCAAAGGTGCCGATGTCGCCGCGGTGCTCCAGATTGATACCGGCCATTTCGCTGCGGCCTTTGGCCTTGTTATCAGACTCAAACCAGAACAGTTCTGCACGCGGGCCCTGTTCGTGGCCCAGCTTCAGCACAGCGGTTTTATCAAATGCTTTGCGTGCCGCCAGCCAGTAAGCACCACCACGGCTCAGTTCTTTATCAATGGCTTCACCAAAGTTGAGGGCATCGTCATTGATGATAAAGCCATCACCAATGGTGATTTTCTGACGGCCTGCAGAGAAGTCGATCCACTCATTGCGAATACCCGCAAAAGCATCTTCCAGTTTGGTCTGGCGTTCATTGCCATTACTGACGCCAGAAGCGTCACCGTCACCCCAGTTGCCCGCACTTATAGCATTCAGGCCGCCGTACAGGGTTAGTTCACTGTTCAGAGCGCGATGGCCGGACAGGCCGTATTTCAGATAAGCTTCCCGCCAGCTTGGCGAGGCATCCGGGTTTCCATAGGTTTCCTGGCTATGGAACGTACCCACTACGGCTTCAATGTCCAGGTTCAGCTCGGTATTAGCGTCGCTGATCAGGTTGTAAGCATTCGCCTGACCGGCCATGGCAACCATTGCGGCACCTGTCAGAAGGGTTGAAGCTTTATAAAGCATCTGTTTTTTCATCGTTATTTTTCTCTGCAGACTGCGTTGCATTGGGTATCCACCGAGGCGGTTTAGCGGTTCTTCTGAAGGGGAACAATCAGAACCGGTACACTGCTACGGTGAATGACTTTCTGAGCGGTAGAGCCCAGGAAGATGCGGGACAGGGTGGAGTTGGCACGATCACCCATGACGATAAGGTCTGCGTTATGGCGTTCAGCAATTTTCAGGATCACCTTGTCGGGCCTGCCCACCTTTACAACCGCTTCGGGTGCCTGTGGCAGGCTGTTGCTGTCAACGGCTTCAGTTTCCAGAAAGCGCTGAATGCGTTCTTCTACCCGACGTTTGTGAGTGCTCATCAGCTGGGACAGATGACGATTGCTGACCTGCTCCGGCAGATACTCTTCAATGGTTTCTTCCATAGTTTGTTCGAAGGGTTCGATAACATGGATAAACACAATCTTTGCCTGGTGCCTGATCGCTTCATTCAGGGCCAGACGAAAAGCTGGACGGCTTCCCTCGCCCAGATCGGATGCATAAAGGATGGTGCGAATTTCAGGCAGCATGACAGACTCCCGGACAGACCTGATCGTTAATGCTGCTATTTAAACGGGGTTGGCAACGACGGGTAATCCACCGGAGGGTTGAGGTTGTCGCGCTCGAGCTGCCGAGAAGGGCCTGTAGAGAAGGGCTTGTAGAAAAGGGCTTGTAAAAAGAGCTTGTAAAAAGAGCTTGTAGAGAAAGGCGATGGAAACATAGTCGGATAATTCAAGAACAAGGTGTGGCTAGCTAGCTTACATTGACAATCTGTGCTTTGCCCGCGTGCTTGGCCTGATACATCGCTTTATCTGATAACTTCAGTAGTGTGTCAGTATCGGTACCATCAACAGGGCATGATGCAATACCAATGCAGCAGGACAGTTCAAAACGTTGCTTTTTGTATGTATAGGGCAGGCTTAGTGTATGCAGAATTTCATCGGCTACTTTTTTTGCTCCCCCGTTTTTTGTCCCTTCATCAATTGTGGCATCACCGTTTTCTGAGATGTGTTGGTTGTTTCCTGTTGCGTGCAAGATAATGGCGAATTCATCGCCGCCCATGCGGGCGACCGTGTCTGATTTTCTGACTGCCAGGGACAATCGTCGCGCGACTTCAATCAACACTGCATCACCCGCATCATGGCCTGCGCTATCATTGACAGTTTTAAAGCCGTCCAGATCAACAAAGAGTAATGAGAAGGGGATATGGCTGCGAGCTTCCAGCTGAATAGCCTTGCTGGCTCTGTCATAGAACAGTACGCGGTTGGGCAGGCCGGTCAGGCAGTCATAAAGTGCCTGTTGTTCCAGTTGCTGCTGCATTGCTTTACGTCGGGATATATCCTGACGGGTACCAGACATTCTGAGTGGCTGGCTATTGTTATCTCTCTCAACGACTTTGCCACGATCAAGCACCCATACCCAGTGGCCAGCTTTATGCCGTATCCTTACTTCGCATTCATAGTATTCAAGTTTGCCATTAAAGTGTTTCTTCAGCAGCTGCTCAGAGAGATACAGGTCTTCCTTATGACAGCGCTGTTGCCAGGTTTCAATGGAAACAGGTTCCAGCTCTTGCAGTTTGTAACCAATGATCTCGGCCCAACGTTCGTTAAAAATTACCTCGCCAGTCATGGGTCGCCATTCCCAGGTGCCAACATTGGTACCCCAGATAATGTCATCCAGGTGCTGTTTTTGTTGGGCTAGCAGGTGTTCCGCTGTTTTGCGTTTCTGTAACTGGAACAATAGATAGGTGGTGCCCAGAATCAGTAAAAGGGTGGTCACACCTAACCCCAGAATCTGTTGAGATTGATGTAGTCTGAGTTGTTGTACTTTTTCATCAACCATCTGTTCCAGTCTGTTCTGGTAGTGCCAGAGTGCATCCTGTGTATTTCGCAGTGCTGAGACATCATGAATGATGGAATACAGTACGGTCATATTGTTGTAGCGAACAGGGATGGATGAAACCTCGACGGTGCGCAGTTCCCCGTTGGCTAATCGGTGGCGAAAAATAAAATAGTTACGATTTTCTTTGGTAGCGAGTTTGCGTTCTTGCGCGATTGCTTCGGGAGACAGGGCGTTAATCTGCTGAATACTCATGCTTTCCAGCTGTGACAGGCTATAGCCATAAAACTTACTGGCTGCATTGTTCGCCGCCACAATCTGGCCATTTTCAGGTGAGATCATCAGCATTGCTGCATGGTGCTTATGGAATATCTGCTCAAACTGTTCATTGGCGATAATATATTCAGAGGTGGCGAGCATCAGAATACCAGCGGTCATACAAAGTAATGGCTGGATAATGGTATGTCGTACCTTTGTCTTCAGGGGGATGGTATTCATAAATGCTGGCATACCGTTTCTCCGGGGACGCTATATGTCGCAGTATATCTGTACCTGTTTGTATGATGAACCTTCCAGCCATGGTTGTTGCGCCTTACACGCCTGGCGTTTGATCCAGAGCTATATCAATAAAAGTGTGAAAAATTCCCACTTATCCATAATTTCTGCACAATTCATTCATGCAGGCAGTGTATGTTTAGCTTACAGGCTTGATGAAGAGCCACCCTGACAAGCTGATGCTGCAGATTTTGAAGAGGGCAGACGGATGAGCAATTCACTGACATACACCATCGTTGACACCAATCAGACAACTTTTTATAGCAATAGTGGTGAGATCAGCGCACCGACACAAGGCAGTGATTTCTACGGCCAGGATGCAACTTACCAGGGAGTGCAGCCGCTTTACCAGAATAATGGTGATGGCACTATTACAGACCTCAATACCGGTCTGGTCTGGGCGGCAACACCGGTTGCTGACATTACCTACAGTGACGCGCTGGTGGGTGCTGATAGCGCGACAACGGGAGGCTACACCGACTGGCGGTTACCAGATATTAAAGAGCTGTACTCACTGATGGATTTCAGTGGCTATACTGGCCGCTCTGCTGATGAGTCTGAGCCTTATCTGGATGATAACTACTTCCAGTTTGCGTATGGTGATACCAGTAATGGCGAGCGCTTTATTGACGCCCAGTACTGGAGTTCTACCGAATATGTAGCCACCACCATGGGCGGTAATGGCACGACCTTTGGCGTTAACTTTGCCGATGGCCGAATTAAGGGTTATCCAAACGGTGACGGTAATGCGCAGGATAAAGAAAGTGTGGCGCTCTATGTTCGTGGTAATGAAGCTTATGGTGAAAATGATTTTGCTGATAACGGCGATGGCACCATCACTGATAACGCCACTGGTCTGATGTGGATGCAGTCTGACAGTGTCGAAGCGATGACCTGGAAGGAGGCGCTGGAATGGGCGGAAAACTATGAATATGGCGGCCATAGCGATTGGCGTTTGCCCAATGCTAAAGAGTTGCAAAGTCTGGTTGATTATGAACGTGCCCCTGACATCACTGGTAGTGCAGCCATTGATCCGTTATTCAGTGCAACTAATATAGGGACAGTAGCTGACCCTGAATATGGTTTCTACTGGACGGGTACTACGCACGTTGAAGGGCCAGCGGGCGATGCTGCGGTATACCTCTCTTTTGGTCGGGCACTTGGCTGGATGGAACAGGGGGGTAACTACAACCTGCTTGATGTGCATGGGGCCGGTGCTCAGCGTAGTGATCCTAAAACAGGCGATGCAGCAGAGTTTCCGTATGGCCGAGGCCCTCAGGGTGATGTAATCCGTATTGAAAATATGGTGCGGCTGGTACGTGATGCGGATCCGTCAGAGCTTGATAGCGTTGCGCCGACACCTGAAAGCCCGGTGCAAGATGATGATCAGCTACCGCAGCAACCCGATACTGAACAGCCCGATAGCAGTGATCAGCTACCTGTGCCGGGTGATCAGATGCCGGGCCAGGGCGGTCAGATGCCAGGACAAGGTAATTTTGGTGGTCGTCCGGATATGAGTCAGGATCGCACTCAAGGGAATGATCGCTGGACCGCTGGCAATGCTGATGAAGCATTTGATGGTGGTGACGGGTTAGATACTGTTCACTTTGGCCCTGGCCGGGCAGGCTTCAATGTTCAACGCAAAGATGATGGACAGGTACTGGTTGAGGGCAACCAGGGTAGTGATCTGCTGGTCAATGTTGAGCGGGTTCACTTTGGTGATCAAGGTGTTGCCTTCGATATTGAGGGGGCTGCCGGTCAGGCGTATCGCTTGTACCAGGCTGCTTTTGATCGTACGCCAGACAAGGGGGGGCTAGGTGCCTGGATCCATAATATGGATAACGGGATGAGCCTGGAGCAGGCGGGTAATCACTTTATCAATAGTAATGAGTTTCAGCAGACCTATGGTGAACTGGATAATCAGGGCTTTATTCGAGCGATGTATAACAACGTGCTGGACCGTGACCCGGACGCGGGCGGCTATCAGGCCTGGACCGGTGTACTGGATAATGGTGGTATTGATCGAGCGGGTGTACTGGCTGGGTTCAGCGAAAGCGCTGAAAACCAGCAGAATGTTGCAGGCCAGATAGCAAACGGTATTGAATTCGATATCTGGATGGCTTGATTGCTACGCCCCTGTTCTTTTCTAGCCCCTGCTGGTCTCTTCTGATCCTTGTTATTTTCTACAGGCCTGACGATTCTTGTCAGGCCTGTCAATTTTATCCATTCAATGGTCTGCACTGTCTGTTGCAGACGGAAACCGTATAATGCTGACTGACTTCAGTTATTGTAGACAGTTAACTTTATGCAGCATCCTTGTCAGATTACACAGCGCGAATTGCATCTGTCTGATCAGCATATTCACTATCGTATCTACCGCAACCCGGCCGTTGAAAGCGAGCGCAAGCTGGTACTTCTGCATGGTGCAGGTGTTGCTGGAGAAGATACCTGGCATGCAATTACCGCTTTTCTTGATCAATGGCGTGAAATTCTGGTGCCTGATCTGCGTGGAATGGGGCAGACACATGCTCCCGATGGCGAAGAACGTCCTTTCACCGCTATACAGCTTATGCAGGACATCAGCCAACTGGTGGACCACCTCGGCTGGTGGCAGTTTGATCTTGGAGGTTACTCCATGGGTGGGTTGGTCAGCCTGCTATATAAGCAGACACACCCGGAACGCGTGACTAAACAGTACCTGCTTGAAGCCGCTGTACTTGATCGCCCCTGCTTTGAAACTTCTGTGGCGCTGCGCCACCAATACTCTGCCGCAGCAGAGCAGTTACGCACTGGTAGCCCGGAACAGGGGGTGCTTGATTTTCTGAATACCATCTCACCAAATCGTAAAGTGTCGACACAAGCTGAGCGTTTGACCATTGACCGACTGGCACAGCGGCCACTTGGTTTTGCGAATGCGTTGCACTGTGTAACGACGGCAATTAACGAGCTGGATCGAGAACAGCTGGTAGCCGCACAGGGTGATGTCACCAGCTTTATCGGTGGTCTCAGTGTAGAGCCGATGCACCAGTATCACCGGGGCTTGGCGGAACGGCTACCCAGCTGGCACTACTTTATGATACCGGGTACAGACCACTCGTTGCCATTTCAGAAACCACGTCAGATTGGCCGTATTTTTAATGCTGAACTGGGCCGTTATCTGGCTTGATCAGAGGGTTGTAGCTGCATGTTGAGTGCTTTTGCAGTCCCGTCATATTTGACTAGACTTTTGTATAATGTTGACAATTTTCCCGGCTGGCTCGGTTGACGGTGTAATTTCACCACGGTATCGTTGCTCAACGTCGAGATTGTCGACAATCTTTAGAAGCGGATTGTTATGACAGAGAAACTGGGAATACAACCAATCGAATCGGAAACGCGTACCCTGGCTGATCGTGTCTGTGATCAGATCGCAACAGCCATTGTTAAAGGGGATCTCGCACCGGGCCAGAAGATCAGCGAGCCGGAGCTTGCCCGCAACTACGGTATCAGCCGTGGTCCGCTGCGCGAAGCAATTCGTCGTCTGGAAGGCTGGCGACTGGTTGAACGTAAACCCCATGTCGGCGCACGGGTTGTAGAACTATCGGCCCGTGAACTGATTGAGATCTACCGGGTGCGTGAAGCACTGGAAGGTATGGCCTGCAGGTTGGCTGCTGAAGAGATGCCACAGAATGAGATTGACGCATTGCGGGTACTGCTGGACCAGCACGAAGCAGGCGTCGACCAGCTTGATGGCCGCTCCTACTTCCAGAAAGAAGGTGATCTTGATTTCCATTACCGGATTGTACAAGGCAGTCGCAACGGCAAGCTGCTAGAGCTGCTAGGCGGAGACCTGTATCACCTGGTGCGTATGTATCGTTACCAGTTCAGTGTTTCCAGTTCTCGCCCCAAGCGTGCTCTGAAAGAGCATCGGCAAATTGTCGACGCGATTGAAGCACGTGACCCAGAACTGGCCGAGATGTTGATGCGGCGTCATATCAGCAACGCCCGTAAGAATATTGAAGGCAAACTGAAAGATCCGGACGAATAACTGCTACCTGATCGAATAGCTGATAACCGAATAACTGATACCGATATAACTAATAAACGACTAGCCACAGGGGATGACCATGGCCCAGAAACTGACCGCAGGCGCACGTTTTCGCAAGGCGCTGGCTGAAAACCAGCCATTGCAGATTGTAGGTACAACCAACGCTTACCACGCCATGATGGCCGAGCGTGTAGGCCACCAGGCGGTGTACCTGTCTGGCGGTGGCGTTGCCAACCACTCTTATGGTCTGCCAGACCTGGGCATGACCTCTCTGAACGACGTACTGGAAGATGTACGCCGTATTTCCAGCGCTGTAGAAACACCGCTGCTGGTTGACATTGACACTGGTTGGGGCGGTGCGTTCAACATTGCCCGTGCTATCAAAGAAATGACTAAAGCGGGTGCGGCAGCTGTACACCTGGAAGACCAGGTTGCTCAGAAGCGTTGTGGCCACCGTCCAAATAAAGAGATTGTTTCTCTGGAAGAGATGGTTGACCGCGTGAAAGCCGCAGCAGACGCTAAGACTGACGACGATTTCTTCATTATTGCCCGTACTGACGCATTCCAGATGGAAGGCCTGAACGCTGCTGTTGATCGTGCCCAGGCATGTCTGGAAGCAGGGGCTGATGGCATCTTCGCTGAAGCCGTTCACACGCTGGAAGATTACAAAGCGTTTTCTGATGGCATCAATGGTGGTCATTTGCTGGCTAACATCACCGAATTCGGTGCTACGCCACTGTTTAACAAGGCTGAGCTGGCTGAAAATGGTGCCACTATGGTGCTGTACCCACTGTCTGCTTTCCGTGCTGCTAACAAGGCAGCGCTGAATGTTTACGAGCACATTCTGAAAGACGGTGATCAGAAAGCGGTTGTCGATAGCATGCAGACCCGTATGGAACTGTACGATTTCCTGAATTACCACGATTTTGAGCAGAAGCTGGACGCACTGTTCGCAGAAGGTAAAAATAAGTAATATCCCTTACGGTGATTGGCTGGTATCTATTAAAAGGTGAGGCCAGCCAGTCTGGCATGAAAGGGTGGGCTGCTGCAGTTGTTCAGGGCAGCCCGACAAAAGACGGGAACAACTAGCAGGCCGCAGAGCCTGTGGTAGCTCTTCTAATCAAAGGGCTACAAAAATACGACTACAACAAAGGAGCACGAGATGGTAGATAAGAAACTGGGTGGTGCAGGTCTGCGTGGTCAGTCAGCGGGTGAAACGGCGCTGTGTACTGTGGGTAAAACAGGTTCTGGCCTGACTTACCGTGGTTACGACATCAAAGAACTGGCAGACAAGGCGCAGTTTGAAGAAGTTGCTTACCTGCTGCTGTACGGCAAGCTGCCAAATCAGGCTGAACTGGACGCTTACAAAGCCAAGCTCAAAGGCATGCGTGCTCTGCCGGATGCCCTGAAGACTGTACTGGAACAGATTCCTGCTGATGCACATCCAATGGATGTTATGCGCACGGGTTGTTCCATGCTGGGTAATCTGGAAACCGAAGCAGATTTCTCTGAGCAGCATGACCATATCGACCGCATGCTGGCGATCTTCCCAGGCATGATCAATTACTGGTACAACTTCAGCCACAACGACGGCCTGCGTGTTGACGTTGAAACGGATGCTGATTCTATTGCTGAACAGTTCCTGTGGACGCTGCACAACAAGAAGCCGGAAGCGCTGCACGTTGATGTAATGCATGCCTCTCTGATCCTGTACGCTGAGCACGAGTTCAATGCCTCTACCTTCACTGCGCGTGTATGTGCGTCTACGCTGTCCGACATCCACAGCTGTGTAACTGGTGCGATCGGCTCCCTGCGTGGCCCACTGCACGGTGGTGCTAACGAAGCGGCGATGGATATGATCGAACAGTGGCGCAGTGCCGATGAAGCTGAAGAAGCGATCATGGGCATGCTGGCACGCAAAGACAAGATCATGGGCTTTGGTCACGCCATCTACCGTGAGTCTGACCCACGTAACGCGATCATCAAAGAATGGTCCAAGAAACTGTCTGATCAGGTAGGCGATGAGTATCTGTACGATGTTTCTGAGCGTGTTGAAGCGGTTATGTGGCGCGAGAAGAAACTGTTCTGTAACGCTGACTTCTTCCATGCGTCGGCTTACAACTTCATGGGCATTCCTACCAAACTGTTTACGCCGATCTTCGTATGTTCCCGCGTATCCGGCTGGACTGCTCACGTAATGGAGCAGCGTGCCAACAACCGTATCATCCGTCCATCTGCGGATTACACTGGCCCTGAGACTGCTGACTGGGTAGCGATTGAAGACCGTCCATAAGCGGCCTCTGATTTTATTACCTGCGCTGACAGGCTGATGCCTGCTCAGCATCGAAGTGCTCCCCAGAGGAGCACTTCCATCCGGGCATCCATAGCCCGACCTCGCATAAGAATAAACATCGGGAGGCGTGCTCTGCCGAACCCGCCTTGCCATTCACGATGGATTGCTGACGTTATGAATACCGAATTCCGCAAATCACTGGCCGGTACAGGCCTGGATTACTACGATACCCGCGCTGCTGTTGAAGCGATCCAGCCGGGCGCCTACGCAACACTGCCTTACACCTCCCGCGTACTGGCTGAGCAGCTGGTACGCCGTTGCGACCCTGCCGCGCTGACAGACTCTCTGAAACAGCTGATCAACCGTGAGCGCACCCTGGATTTCCCATGGTACCCGGCGCGTGTTGTCTGCCATGACATCCTGGGTCAGACCGCACTGGTTGACTTGGCAGGTCTGCGTGATGCAATCGCTGACCAGGGCGGTGACCCATCCAAAGTTAACCCGGTTGTACCAACGCAGCTGATCGTTGACCACTCGCTGGCAGTAGAAGCACCAGGTTTCGATCCGGATGCGTTCGAGAAGAACCGCGCCATTGAAGACCGTCGTAACGATGACCGTTTCCACTTTATCGACTGGTGTAAAACTGCGTTCGATAATGTAGATGTGATCCCGGCCGGTAACGGCATCATGCACCAGATCAACCTGGAGAAGATGTCACCGGTGATTCAGAACCGTGACGGTGTCGCTTACCCTGATACCTGTGTTGGTACAGACTCTCATACGCCGCACGTTGATGCGCTGGGTGTAATCGCGATTGGTGTTGGTGGTCTGGAAGCAGAAACAGTAATGCTGGGCCTGCCATCCATGATGCGTCTGCCGGACATCGTCGGCGTGAAGATCGTTGGTGAGCGTAAGCCAGGTATCACCGCAACAGATATCGCACTGGCGATGACCGAGTTCTTGCGTAACGAGAAAGTGGTTTCTGCGTATCTGGAATTCTTCGGCCCAGGCGCTGCAACCCTGTCCATCGGTGATCGCGCAACGTTATCCAACATGACGCCAGAGTACGGTGCTTCTGCGGGTATGTTCTACATCGACGAACAGACCATCGACTACCTGAAACTGACCGGTCGTGAGCCGGAGCAGGTTGCACTGGTTGAGCAGTACGCCAAAGAAACCGGCCTGTGGGCGGATGATCTGGCAGCCGTTGAGTACGAGCGTGTACTGGAGTTCGATCTGTCTACTGTTGTGCGTAACATGGCAGGCCCATCTAACCCGCACCGTCGTTTGCCAACTTCTGCACTGAATGAGCGTGGCATCGCAGGTGATGACATGTTGGCAGCGGCTAAAGCAGAAGAAGCTGATGGCCTGATGCCGGATGGTGCCGTTATCATTGCCGCGATTACATCTTGTACCAATACCTCCAACCCACGCAACGTTGTTGCTGCAGGCCTGGTTGCCAAGAAAGCGAACGAGCTGGGTCTGGTACGTAAGCCATGGGTCAAGACCTCTTTCGCGCCGGGTTCCAAAGTTGCCAAACTGTACCTGGAAGAAGCGGGCCTGCTGCCAGAGCTGGAAAAACTGGGCTTCGGCATCGTAGCGTACGCTTGTACAACCTGTAACGGTATGTCCGGTGCGCTGGATCCGGTAATCGAGAAGGAAGTGGTTGAACGTGATCTGTACGCCACGGCGGTACTGTCTGGGAACCGTAACTTCGACGGCCGTATCCACCCACACGCGAAGCAGGCGTTCCTGGCGTCCCCTCCATTGGTCGTTGCTTATGCAATCGCAGGGACTGTACGTTTCGACATCGAACAGGACGTACTGGCCGTTGTTGATGGCAAAGAGATCACGCTGAAAGATCTGTGGCCATCCGATGAAGAGATTGATGCAATCGTAGCGTCTTCGGTTAAGCCGGAGCAGTTCAACCAGGTTTACATCCCGATGTTCGATCTGGGTGATGTAGAACGCGCTGAGAGCCCGCTGTACGACTGGCGTGAAATGTCGACCTACATCCGCCGCCCTCCATACTGGGAAGGCGCTCTGGCGGGCGAACGTACCATGAAGGGTATGCGTCCATTGGCGGTACTGGGTGACAATATCACCACCGACCACCTGTCCCCATCCAACGCGATTCAGGCGTCCAGTGCGGCGGGTGAATACTGTGCCAAAATGGGTCTGCCGGAAGAGGACTTCAACTCTTACGCGACACACCGTGGTGACCACCTGACAGCACAGCGCGCAACCTTCGCTAACCCGAAACTGCTGAACGAGATGTGCCGTGATGCAAACGGCGAGATCAAACAGGGCTCTCTGGCACGTATTGAGCCTGAAGGCACTGAAAGCCGTATGTGGGAAGCGATCGAAACCTACATGGAGCGTAAGCAGAACCTGATCATCGTGGCAGGTGCTGATTATGGTCAGGGTTCCTCCCGTGACTGGGCGGCGAAAGGTGTACGTCTGGCGGGTGTTGAAACCATCGTTGCCGAAGGCTTCGAGCGTATCCACCGTACCAACCTGGTAGGCATGGGTGTACTGCCGGTTGAGTTCAAAGCAGGTGATACCCGTAACACCTACGGCATCGACGGTACTGAGACCTTCGACATTGTTGGTGATATTTCTCCACGTTGTGATCTGACACTGATCATCAACCGTGCTAACGGTGAGACAGTTGAAGTGCCAGTGACATGTCGTCTGGATACTGCGGCTGAGGTACATGTGTACAACGCTGGTGGTGTATTGCAGCGTTTCGCCAAGGACTTCCTGGCAAGCAACTGAGGCCGGTGCCGGAGTGGCGGTGCTGCTCCGGCTGGCGATTGACGGCGTTCGAGTCTGGTTGATCTGGACGCCGTTTTTGCGGCAGCTGGCAGTGGCCAGCAACTCCCACCCTGAATCAATTTTTACGTGCTGCTCCAGCGCGTTATTCAAAGGATGGCTATCTCTATGGCACATGTTCCTCAGATCAAGGTTCCAGCGACTTATATCCGTGGCGGTACTAGTAAGGGTGTATTTTTCGCCCTGAACGACTTGCCCGAATCCTGTCAGCAGCCGGGGGCTGCCCGCGATGCGTTGTTGCAGCGTGTGATTGGCAGTCCGGATCCATACGGTAAGCAGACCGATGGTATGGGTGGCGCGACCTCCAGCACCAGTAAAACGGTGATTCTGGCAAAAAGCGAGCAGGCTGATCACGATGTTGATTACCTGTTTGGCCAGGTGGCCATTGATCGCGCTTTCGTTGACTGGAGCGGTAACTGCGGCAACCTGACGGCGGCCGTTGGTGCGTTTGCGATCAGCAAAGGCCTGGTGGATGCAGACCGTGTACCGGAAAACGGTATCTGTACTGTACGTATCTGGCAGAAGAATATTCAGAAAACCATCATTGCCCATGTACCGATGACCAACGGTGAAGTTCAGGAAACCGGTGACTTCGAGCTGGACGGCGTAACCTTCCCGGCGGCAGAAGTTGAAGTAGAATTCCTGGACCCGGCTGATGGTGAAGGTTCCATGTTCCCGACTGGTAATCTGGTCGATGACCTGGAAGTACCGGGGGTAGGCACGTTCAAGGCCACTATGATCAACGCCGGTATCCCGACTATCTTCCTGGATGCAGAAGAGATCGGTTACACCGGTACTGAGCTGCAGGAAGCAATCAATGGTGACCCTGCCGCACTGGAGCGCTTTGAAACCATCCGAGCTTACGGTGCGGTAAGAATGGGTCTGATCAGTGACATTGCTGAAGCGGCGACCCGCCAGCATACGCCAAAGGTAGCGTTCTGTGCACCGGCGAAAGCCTACACCGCGTCAAGTGGTAAAGAGGTGGGTGCAGATGATATTGATCTGTGTGTACGTGCACTGTCCATGGGTAAGCTGCACCATGCCATGATGGGTACAGCGGCGGTGGCTATCGGTACAGCTGCGGCAATTCCGGGCACTCTGGTTAATCTGGCGGCTGGCGGCGGCGAGCGCAAAGCGGTCACTTTTGGCCACCCATCTGGCACTCTGAAAGTGGGTGCCGAAGCAGAAGTGGTGGATGGCGAGTGGACAGCGACCAAAGCAATCATGAGCCGTAGCGCGCGCGTACTGATGGAAGGCTGGGTTCGCGTACCGGGTGACAGCTTCTGATGCCATGACTGTTACAGAGTATACCGGGCCTGGCGTGGTGTGCTCTGAGTATGGACAGGTGTTCCTATCAGCGTCTGCCCATATCACTTCAGCCCCGCAGTTTATCGCGGGGTTTTTTTATGGCTGGTTTTGGTGTTCAGGATTTTTGCCGATATGCTGGAAGTATCCATGCAGTGGTGTTTCGGTTTTACAGCAGCTCTTTTTGATAACAGCTTGTTTCAGGCTGCTATTAAAAAGGGCTGCTGGCCCTGATGTCCGATTTCTGCCACTCGAATCAGCTTTACTCCTTGTGCATGGTTTTTCGGTCAATTCCTCTCTGGCGTGCCAGCATCTCTTCAACCGCTGCTTTGTCCAGTGGGTCTTTCCCGCGCAAATACAGTTCGATATGGCCTAATTGATCGTGACCCCAGAACAGTTCGTTTTCTGTCTGAATACCATCGTTGATAATAAAGGTAGGTACACCAAATACGCCTTGTGCAATTGCTTGTTCTGTTTGCTGACGCAGGGCTTCTTTCACATCATGGGTTTCTATTTTTGCCAATAGTGCGTCTGCATTTAACTCAAGTGTCTGAAGTATCGCTTTAAGGTCTTCAATATCGCTCAAATCTGCGCCTTGCGACCAGCCAGCATCAAATATAGCGCTGATCAGTTGATGCTGCTGAGCACCAGCAACGTCTGGCAATGACAGGCGTAGTGCAGGCGGTGGCAGGCAGGCGGGTTGAATGCAAAGCCGTGTAGTTTTGCATAGCGGTCACAATAGCGATAAAGGGCTGCTTTTTTAGGTGGAACTTCCGCAGGCCCCAATTGACCCCAATGGTCCAGTAGTTTACCAAACACAACAGGGTGAGCTTCCAGTATCAGATCATGGCTTTCACTGAGTGATTGCAGAGCGCGCCAGCTGAAGCAGGCGTAGGGGGAGAGGTAGTCGAAATAAAAGTGAAGTGTTCGCATCAGATCGAGTCCTGTACCAAATGTATCAGAACACTCTAAAGATCAAGACGGCGGCGGTCGACTGATGCAGTTATCTTTTCTCACTTATTATTACCGGTAGATGAAGTTCACGACGCTTTGTGTGCCTCGTCTGTTGTTGCGTTACATCTCTAATCTCTGCATTTGCCGGTAGCTTGTTACTACCGGCTTTTTTATTGCCAGTTTTATTATGAAGCGCGAATTCAACTCCGAAGTGCAACACTCCTTATCTCAAGCAGTTTTTAGATAGTTATTAAATACTGTCTGAGACTGCTTGTACTCAAGGCATTTCCGAGGCCTCAGGTTAAGCCGCTGCTGGGCCAGTGCCAGCTGCTCACTCGTCACAGTGCGCAGATCACACCCCTT
>JAOXSF010000013.1 GCA_025800125.1 Marinobacterium sp. | reverse complement strand
ATCTTACGACCGTGGGTAGTACCTCTTCAGAGTCAGTGCGGGATATTTATATTGGCACTCTGGATGCTTTCCCAGCCAGTGCGTTTCCACCTGCGGACTATATCGCCTTGGGCCACCTGCATCGTGCCCAGCAGGTGGCGGGTAAAGCACATATTCGCTATAGCGGTTCGCCGTTACCCCTCAGTTTTGATGAAGCGGCCAGCGACAAAGAGGTCGTGCTGGTAGAGTTTGCTAAAAAAGGCCCCACTGCCCAGATTACACCGCTTACGGTGCCACGTAGCCAGGAGCTTGTGCTGCTGAAAGGTACGCTGGAGCAGATCGACACTAAACTTACCCGACTGTTGGAAGAGGGGGCTCTGCCCGATGAAACCCCACCGATTCAGCTCTCATTTAGTTTTATGGAAGCGATGCAACAAGAGCGCAAAGACAACAGTCCGCATAAACCCAGCCAACCGTTGATCTGGCTGGAAGTTGAAGTTGCCGGTGATGATTACCTGAGTGATTTGCAGGGGCGGGTAGAAACCATTGTTGAAGGAAAGCCAGTGGAGTTACTACGGGTACGGCGTAAGCGAAAGGAGCGTAGCAGTCAGCTTGAGCGTATTGAGAAAGAGATGCTGACCGAACTGAGCGTCGAGGATGTATTCAGCCGCCGCTTGGCCGATGAAACGCTGGAACCAGATGATCAGCAGCAATTGCAGCAAGCTTTTAGCGAAATACTCAACCAACTGGCTGAACAGACCAGTCCGGACGAGGCTACTGTATGAAAATTCTCAGTTTGCGTCTGAAAAATATCAACTCTCTGAAAGGTGAGTGGTTTATTGATTTCACCCGCGACCGCTTCATCGAGAATGGCCTGTTTGCGATTACTGGGCCAACGGGGGCGGGGAAAAGCTCGTTACTGGATGCGATTTGTCTGGCACTTTACCATGCCACACCGCGTATGGATCGTCAGATAGATGAACTGATGACCCGCCATACCGGCGAAGCAATGGCTGAAGTGGAGTTTGAGGTGCGCGGGGAAGCCTATCGTGCCCGCTGGACACGACGCCGTGCCCGCAATAAAGGCGATGGTAAACTGCAACAGGCCCAGGGCGAATTGGCCAGAGTAAGTGATGGCACCATTCTGACTGACAAGTTGAATGAAAAGGTGGCAAAAATCACCGAATTAACCGGCTTGAACTTTGACCGTTTCACCCGTTCCATGTTGCTAGCGCAGGGACGCACGGCCGCGTTTCTTAATGCCGACCCGAATGAACGAGCTGAGCTGCTGGAAGAACTGACCGGTACAGAGATCTATGGTGAAATTTCACGTCAGGTATTCCAGCGTATGCGTGAAGAAGAGGCGCAGCTGAAAACCCTGAATGCCCGTTGTGGTGACGTCAGTTTATTGGATGATGAACAACTCAATGCTTTAACTGAAGAAAAGCAGCAACTCAATAACCAGCAAGAACTGTTACAACAGCAGCAACATACACTGACTGAACAAAAAACCTGGCGTCATCAGATTACAGAGCAGGAAAAACGGCTGAATGATGCCGCTGGGCAGCAAGAGGCCATTGAACAGCAGCGGGTACAACATGCCAATGATCTTGAAAAACTGAATAGCGCATTACCTGCGCTGGAACTGAAGCCATTGCATGATCATCTACAGACGCTTGAGAAAAACCAGACAGAACAACAAGCTCAGTACGATAGCCAGCAACAGAACCACAAAAAAAATACTGAGCGACTGATCGTTCTGAACAACCGCCTGGAGGAAAAACAGCTGGCTCTATACGATGTGGAGCAGCAACGTAATGAGCTTGAAACTCTGCTGGTGGAGCAGGTGATCCCGCTGGACCAGCAGCTTGGTCATCAGCAGCTACAGCTAAAGCAACTGGAAACCGAGCAGAAAACTCTGACCAGCGCCCAGGCGGAGCTGAATACTCAGCTGGCCAGCCAGCAGCAACAGCTGGAACAGGCCCATCAGCAGCAGAAAGATGCCAGTGGCTATTTAACTGAGAATCAGGCCGATGAAGCGCTGCCACGTCAACTGACAGGCTGGAAAGTACAGCTGGAAAACCGTGCCGCACTGGCTGAGCGCCAGCAGCAGAATGAGAAGACCCTTAAAGCACAGCAACTGAAACTTACCGGTTTTCGGGCCCGCCATGTTGAGCTGAAAAAGCATCTGCAACAGTGCGAGCAAGTGCAGGCCAGCCTGCAGCAGCAACAGCACGACTTGCAGGAACAACGAGCCCGTCTGCTACAGAGCGAAGATGAACAACAGCTACGTCAGCAGCAATGGGGAGAGCAGAGCAGCAAGATTGCCGGTTTACGTCATATCAGCGAGCAGTATCAGCAGCTGGCCCATGAGCAACAGCAACTGCAGCAGGCCGTCAATGACCGCAACCCTCAGCTGGAGCAGTTAGGAGCTCAACGCAAACAGCTGATTGGCCCTTATAAGCAGCAGCGCCAGCAGCTGGTGGACTTGCAGAATTTACTTAAATATGAACAGGATCGTGCTGCATTGCAGCCGGGTTGCGCCTGTCCGCTGTGTGGTGCCACCGAACACCCGATTATGCAACAGGGCCAGTATATCGACCTGGCCCAGACGCAACAGCGCCTGAGTGAGGCCACTGCACAGTTCACTCAGCTGGAGAGGCAGGGTAAAGAGATCGCCAGTGAAATAACCCGCCTGCACACCGAGCAGAGCCAGTTGCAACAACAGCTTCAACAGAAGCAGCAAGCGTTCAATGAGTTACAGCCACACTGGCAACAGCACTGCCAGGCGCTGCATCTGAAGCTGGATATCAGTAATCCCCACGCTTTGCAGCAAGCCACTTCCTTGCTGGAGCAACAACAGCAAACCCATCAGACTCGCTTGCAGCAGCTTGATCAACTGAATCGTCAGTTATCTGATAACAGTCAGCAATTGCAAAGCAGCGTTGTACAACTGAATGATGCGCAGAAAGCACTCAGCCAGGCGGAAAGCGAGCAAGGTAAAGATCAGCATGACTGCGATAGCCTGCAAAACCAGCTTGAAGAGCTGGAACAGCAGCGTAAGCAATTGGAAATCACTCTAGCCGCTGAAATCAACCCGCTGCCGGTACTTGAGGTTCAACAGCAATGGCTGGAGCAACAGCAGCAACAAGCGGAGCGCTATCAGCAGATGAGTGAGCAGCAAAAGGCCAGCGAAAAACAGATCGCGGCGCTAGCCACTCGCAACGCAGATGAATTGAGTCAGCTGAAAGAAAAACAGCGGCAGCTGACCGCGCTGGAAAAACGCCTGATAATTGAGCGTGAACAGCTGGAAAGCCTGCAACAACAACGTCAGCAGCTGTTTGGGGATAAAGACTCGACCCAGGAGCGTAATCATATTTCCAGTAGACTGGATAAAGCTCGTAATGCACTAGAGAAAAGTCGGGTTGAACAGCAAAGCCTGCAACAGCAGCAGGATGGTCTGCATGGCACCTTGAAGCAGCTGAAAGAAAGCCTGACCCGTCTTAAGCAGGCGATTAACGAAGCAGAAAAACAGTGGCAGACAGCGCTTAACGACAGCCTGTTTGAAAGCCCGGAGCAATGGCTCAATGCTTTGCTACCTGGAGAGCAGCGCGAACAACTGGAAACCCTCAAGCAACAACTGGATAAGGGCTATGAACAGGCGAAAGCGCTACATACCCAGGCATCAGATCGGCTTGCGGAATTGCAGAGTAAGCAAAAAACAGATGACAACACAATGCGGATCGACGAAAAACTGCATGAAGTAACGATAGAGCTGGCTAGCCTTTACCAACGTTTGGGACAGTTGACGGAACAGCTCGAAAGCGATCATAAGAAGCGTAGTAATTTTGCCCAGCTGCGACAACAGCAACAGCAACAGCAACAGCGCTACGATCTCTGGCAGCGATTGAGTAGCCTGATTGGCTCCGCCAGTGGTGATCGCTTCCGCCGCTATGCGCAAGGTCTGACACTGGATCATCTGGTTGAACTTGCCAATCGTCAGCTTGATCGCCTGCATGGCCGTTACCGTTTGCAACGTCGTACTGACAGCGACCTGGCGCTGTCAGTAGTGGATAGCTGGCAGGGCGACGCCGAGCGTGATACTCGCACTTTATCTGGTGGAGAGAGCTTTCTGGTCAGCTTGGCACTGGCGTTAGCGCTGTCAGATCTGGTCAGCCACAAAACCCGTATCGACTCTCTATTTCTTGATGAGGGTTTTGGTACCCTCGACCCGGATACCCTGGAGCTGGCGCTGGATGCGCTGGATGCACTCAATGCCAGCGGTAAGATGATTGGTATTATCTCCCATGTGGAAGCCTTGAAAGAACGTATACCTAACCAGATTGCTGTCCATAAACATGCCGGGCTGGGTTACAGTCGGCTGGATGAGGCGTTTTCCGTATGACATATCCTGTTCTCTATTCATTCCGCCGTTGCCCTTATGCTATGCGCGCTCGACTGGCACTGGCCTGTAGTGGTGTGCAGGTTGAACTGCGCGAAGTAGTGCTTAAAAACAAGCCCGCCGAGTTGTTGACCGCATCCGCCAAAGGCACAGTGCCTGTGCTGGTACTGCCAGAGG
>JAOXSF010000124.1 GCA_025800125.1 Marinobacterium sp. | reverse complement strand
TGAAAACCGGCGGGGGTTAATAGCCCTCCCAGGGTTCGAATCCCTGTCCCTCCGCCATTAGGCGATACTGAAGTTCCTCGATAGCTCAGTTGGTAGAGCAGTAGACTGTTAATCTATTGGTCGCTGGTTCGAGTCCAGCTCAAGGAGCCAAAGCTGCATTGATAATGCTGATGTCGGAGTATAGCGCAGCCTGGTAGCGCATCTGCTTTGGGAGCAGAGGGTCGCAGGTTCGAATCCTGCTACTCCGACCATTTAATAATAAGGCGTCAAATGGCAGGGCATTAAAAAGCCTTGTTTTTAAGCCTTAAATATTAATCAATGTAGAATGCTGGAGATCTGATTTTTCAGTCTTGATGTCGGAGCATAGCGCAGCCTGGTAGCGCATCTGCTTTGGGAGCAGAGGGTCGCAGGTTCGAATCCTGCTGCTCCGACCATTTTCCTTCCTGTTGTTTTCCTGTTATCTATCGTTTTTATTGTTGCTGCATACCCTGTTGTGCGTCCTGTCACTGTATATGCGTACCCTTACTGCTTGTGCCATGTTTCGGACATGATTTGTTGTCGCTGTATCTATGATTCTTGAATACAGGCGCGCTATCAGTTTGATTCAGCTGGTGATGAAAGCAATCCACTTGCGTTGTCTGTGTTGTTACTTTTGAATGAATGCTCTTTATACTCAAAGGGCGAAAAACCTGTGGATGAACAACGCAAAGAGCTGGATCCCGAGCTGGTGTGTACCTGTAATGATCTTTATGTCGATGACATCCAGGACGCGCTTCGGTTGGGTGAGCGAGAATATAAGGATATTTTCAGTATCCATGAAATGGCACCGCGCTGTTGTGGATGTATTGATCATGTATTGCAGCTACGCAGAGACTGGGAGTCAGAATGACTGAAGGCAATATTGATGCCCCGGGGGAGAGCGAAAGTTGCTTGATTAAGGAGTGCTATGGAAATTCTGCCGTTATGGGAGCATCCATTATGGAATGTGGTTGGGCTGACGTTGATGGCGGGGCTGGCAATGCCGCTGGGTGGCGTGCTGGCAATGGTCGAGCATATTCATAACGACTGGCTGGAGCAGGAATTTCGCCATGGTGTTATGGCGATTGGTGCTGGTGCCTTGCTGTCTGCAGTGGCGTTGGTACTT
The DNA here is from genome assembly GCA_025800125.1 of Marinobacterium sp. Lineage (GTDB taxonomy): Bacteria > Pseudomonadota > Gammaproteobacteria > Pseudomonadales > Balneatricaceae > Marinobacterium_C. Next base: position 37,732 of record JAOXSF010000124.1, on the reverse strand, counting down.
GTACCAGAAGGGCGTAGTGTGTTGTCCCTGCCCTGGGTAATGTTCTGTTTTATGGCAGGAGGGTTGCTGTTTATGTGGCTTGACCGCTATCTGGCTGCCCGTAACAGTGAAAGTGCCCAATTGGTGGCTATGCTGGCCGATTTTGTGCCGGAAGCATTAGCGTTGGGTGCGACGTTGGCCAGTGGTAGTCCGGCGGCATTACTGTTAGCGATGGTAATGGTGGTGCAGAATATTCCAGAGGGCTTTAATGCCTGTCGGGAGTTAAGCGCTCGTTCAGGGGCGTCAAGGCCCAGAATTCTGATTGCTTTTATGTTGTTGTCGTTATTGGGGCCGCTGGCTGGTCTTGCTGGTTATTTCTGGTTGGTTAACTGGCCAGAGCTGGTGGGGGCGGTGATGCTATTTGCATCTGGTGGTATTCTGTACCTTGTGTTTCAGGATATTGCGCCACAGATACCGCTTAAAAAACACTGGGCGCCACCTATGGGTGCTGTGGCAGGTTTTTTAGTGGGAGTGACGGGGCAGATGCTGATTGGGCACGGAGGGTGATTAACGGGCTATGGTTCAAAAGGCGCTGTCTGATTTCAGCGCTGTTTTAATTTTTAAATATATTTTACGTTGTGCTGTTTCTTATTCAGTGTAGCTGTTTCGGTTCTATTTTCAATCAGCCACCAGGGAGGGCGCTGTGACCACCAGAGCTTTAACTCATCATCCTGTAACGTTTCAAAACTGTTCTGAAGCTGCTGTCAGGGCTGCTGCCTCCTTTGCTCGAGAACCTGGGCAGGCTGTCACAGAGATTGCTGCGCAACTGGAGGGTCTGGATCTTGGGTTTATCCTGTTTTTTTGCGCACCGGGTTACCCTCTATCGCAACTTGCCGACGCTCTGAATTCTACACTGCCTGCAGTGCCAATGGCCGGTTGTACCAGTGCAGGAGAGATCAGTTCAGAGGGATATAGTCAGGGGTCTTTGACAGCATTAGGTTTTTCACGCGACAGTTTTCATGTTCAGGGTTGTCTGGTGACAGAGCTTTCAGCGGGTAGTCTTGAGGGCGTACCTGCGAGAGTTACACGTTTACTGACCCAGTATGATATTACCCGGCCTGGGCAGCGTTTTGCGCTGACGTTGATTGATGGTCTGTCGATGTTGGAAGAGCAGACATTGGCAACTTTTAATCTGGCGCTGGGGAGTATTCCCCAGTTTGGTGCCTCGGCAGCCTGTCCAGACGGCGAAAGTCAGCAGACATGGGTGTTTCTGGATGGTGAATTTCATTCAGATGCGGCGGTTTTGTTGCTGTTTCATAGCCGTTTTGAGTTTAAGGTGTTCAGCCGTCATCATCTTGCTCCGCGTCGCCGTAAACTGGTGGTTACCGCTGCCTGTGATAGTGGCCGTCGAGTACTGGAGCTGGATGCAATGCCTGCCGCCCTGGCCTATGCAGAGATGCTTGGATTGCCGGTGGAAGCGCTGAACGAAGAGGTGTTTGCACTTAACCCGTTAGCCGTACGGTTAGGTGATCAATACTACGTACGAGCAATTCAGCGCTGTAATCCAGATCATAGTCTGACTTTCTATGCTGCAATTGATACAGGCGTCATTCTGACCCGTATGCAGCGTCCTGATATTTGTCGCTCTTTGACGACCTGGTTGCAACAGATTGAGCAGGAGATTGGCCCGCCTCAGCTGGTTATCGGTTGTGATTGCCTGTTACGGCGTGTTGAAGCACGAGCGCTGGGGCGAGAGGCTGAGCTGTCTGCGCTGTTACGCCGCTTCAGAGTCATTGGCTTTAATACCTACGGTGAACATTACAGCGGTATGGTGTTTAACCAGACCTTTACTGGTGTAGCGATTGGACAGAATCGTCATGAGTGAACTTTCTGAATCTCTTTTATCTGAATCCACACTTGCTGAGCCTCAACCTGCGGAAAGCCTGATGGCTGATGCGCTGGACGAGGCTGGGCTTGAGCAGCAGGTGTTGACTCTTAAAGCAGAAAACGAGCGTCTGAAGCGAATCAATAGAGTACTGATTGAGCGTATTGAAACCGGTCCGGCAGGTAAGTCTTATGGGGCTTTTGAGCAGTCCGTAGCGTTAGCTGATCAGGTATGGCAACGTACTGGCGCACTCAATCAGGCGTTATCGGATCTGCGCATCAGTCATCAAGCCTTACGAAGAGCAAATGAGCAGACGGCCTTGTTTCAGCAACTGTTGATGGATGCGATCGACAGTATTTCTGATGCTTTTGTGCTGTTTGATGAGCAGTATCGAATCATGCTGTTTAACCAGCCTTTTGCTGAACTCTGGCGTGGTTGTAGTGTAGAGATTTCTATTGGTCTGCGCATTGAAAACCTGGAGCTGCTGGCACGGGAAAGGGGGTTGCTTCAGGAACGTTTGCTGGATGACAACAATATTCGTATCTATCGGCTTAGTGAAGATCGCTGGGTACAGGTGCGTGAGCGTTCGACCTCTAATGGTGGTCGTGTGGTGCTGTATACCGATATTACCCGGTTGAAACGACTGGAAGCGCGGCGGCGTGAAGAAGCATTGGCGGAAAAAAGCCGGTTGTTGCAGGCCGCAGTCGATAATCTGGATCAGGGAATTGTGCTGTGTGGGCCTGATAACCGTGTGGTGTTATGGAACCAGCGTTTTGCTGAGTTAACCGGTATCAGTGCAGAGTTATTGGCTCAGCAATGTCGGTTTGAGTCGTTATTCTGTGAAAACTGTGCAACCGGGTTGCAATTGTTACAGCAGGGCACCGTGCCTGACTTTACGACAGACTGTCATGGTCGCATGCTGGAAATTCGCAGTCATGCCACACCGGATGGTGGTTTTGTTGCAACATGTCTGGATATTACCGAGCGTCACCACCATGCAGAAACATTACGAGAGCAGGCGCGCTGGATTCGCATGGTGACAGATAATCTGCCAGCGATGATTGCCTACGTAGACAGTCGTTTGCACTTCAGTTTTACCAATCGCCAGTACAGTCGGTTTTATGGTTGTAAAGGCGAAGATGCGCGTGGACGTTCTATCCATCAGGTGCTGGGAGTAGAGCAGGTGCATAAGTTATTGCCCTGGATTGACCGGGCGCTGGATGGCGAGACGGTCAGCTTTGAACTGGAGGAGCGTGATGCCAGTAATCAGTCCTGTTATATCCTGCGTTCCTACGTGCCAGATCTTGATACCAGCGGGAAACCTGTCGGCATTTTTATTCTTGCCTGGGATACAACTGAGCGGCGACGCAGCGCTGAAGCGCTGGAAGAAGCGTACCAGACTATGGAGCAGCGAGTGCATGAACGCACTTCCGAGCTGGTAGCACTGAATGGGCAATTGCGTAATGAAGTTGACGACCGTACCCGTGCTGAAGCGTTAGCGCGTGAAGCGCGTCAGGAGGCAGAGCAAGCAAACCTGTCCAAAACCAAATTTCTGGCGGCGGTAAGCCATGATCTGTTGCAGCCACTGAATGCCGCCCGTTTATTTATCAGTGCGCTGGGAGATCGTGTCGAACTGCATGCCAGCAGCCGGAAAATGGTAGGTTCAGCAGCAACAGCGTTGGCAGATGTTGAATCCCTGATCAGTACGTTGATTGATATTTCCAAACTGGATGCCGGAACGGTGCGACCAGATGTAGGCAGCTTCCCGCTGTCAGAGTTGCTTGACAGTATTGCGCATGAATTCAGCCAGATTGCACAGACGGAGGGAGTGCGGTTTCGTTATCGTGGCTCCGGTCAGGTTGTACGTTCGGACTCTCAGCTGTTGGCGCGTATGGTGCGTAATCTGTTGTCGAACGCTATTCGCTATGCACCTGCGGGGACGGTCTTGCTGGCATGTCGTCAACGGATGGGTGCAGTGGAAATTCAGATATGGGATACCGGTACAGGCATACCGGAGGCTCAGCTCAATACTATTTTCCAGGAGTTTAAACGTCTGCCCAGTGAGTGTCGTCGTGATAACAGTCTGGGCCTGGGGCTGGCGATTGTCGATAAGATGTCACGAATACTCAACCACCAGATTACCGTGCGCTCAGAAGAGGGACGTGGGTCCATGTTTTCTATCCGGGTGCCCTTTGGGCAGTTGCAGGTACCCGTTGGAACCGCAGTTCAGCCACAGATGGTGGGCCTGGAGCGCTTGTCAGGTGCAAGTATCTGGGTAATTGATAATGAACAGGCTATTTGTGAAGGTATGGCCACGTTGCTGACAGGGTGGGGGTGCGATGTTGTTACTGCGCGTAGTGCTGAGCATTTGCAACAACAGCTTGACGTCAGGCAGGCTGAAGTGTCACTGGTGATTGCCGATTATCACCTTGATGATGGTCACAGTGGTCTGGAACTGGTCGACTGGATTAGCAGTCAGCGGGAGTCAATGGCTCCGGTGCTGATGATTACGGCAAACCATAGTCCTGAGCTGAAAGAGATTATTCGCCTGCAGGGTTACCAGTTGATGCACAAGCCGGTTAAACCACTGAAGTTGAAAATGGCGCTGCTGCATTTATTACCTTGAGGCTGGTCGGGTGCTGTAAAAGTGGATGTGTGGGCGCTAATAGCACATGGAAACCGGGCGTCTGAACATCTGCTACTTGCGAGCTTTATTCTTGAAAGCGATAGCACTTTGCGCCACCATGCCGGGCTCAAAAAAGGGTGGGCCGATGTATCGGATAATAGAAGCGAACGAAGATTTTGTACTGATTGATAAAGCGGCTGGTGTGTCTGTGCACAAAGACCAGGCTGATACCGGACTGGTTATGCAGCTACAGCAGGATCTTGATAACCCGGGGTTATCGCCGGTGCATCGGCTGGATAAAGTAACGTCTGGATTAATGTTGCTGGCCTGCCACCCTCAGTCAGCCTCTGAGCTGTCAGCCGCTTTTCGTGAGCGTACAGTTGAGAAATATTACCTGGCGATATCGGATCGTAAGCCGCGTAAGAAGCAGGGCTTGATTCAGGGGGATATGGAAAAAGCTCGTCGTGGCAGCTGGAAGTTACTCAAGACCCGGCATAATCCGGCTGTAACGCAATTCTTCAGTTATAGCGTCAGCCCCGGCAGGCGTTTGTTCCTGTTACGACCCCGCACGGGCAAGACCCATCAGCTGCGGGTAGCAATGAAAAGTATTGGTGCGCCGATTATTGGTGATCCGCTTTATCATGAAGCTGTGACGCCTGAGCCTGAGCGTACTTTCCTGCACGCATGGGCATTATCTTTTACCTTGAACGGACGCCGGTGGTGTTTTGTTTGCCCGCCACGCCAGGGTGATCTTTTTATTGAGGCTGCGTTTGGCAATACACTGGAAACCCTTGCGGATGACCCGTTCAGCCTGAACTGGCCCGCACTCTGAGATGATTGGTGAGTAAACGATGATGGAAGATGTTGAAGGTGAACGTACTCCACGTGATTTTTTTAGCCGTGGTGCAGATGAACAGCAAGCCTTTCTTGAACAGACCTGGTGTGATAATTGTCAGCAGGTGAATTCAGGGATGGTTGAGCCGCATGAATATGAGCTTAAAGGTGTGATATACATCGAAGGAAAGTGCAAGGTTTGTGGCACCGTGATTCTGACTGAACTGACAGACGAAGACTTCTGATCTGTCAGGCTGTTGATCTGCTGCTGGGTTGTCTTTGGTTAGATTGCTTGTGTTCACATTGCTTGCGGGTTAGCAGATAAAAAAAACCCTCCGCAAAGCGGAGGGCTAAAATACGTTAACTCTAAGAGTGGCCAGAGTTAAAAAAGGGATGCGGCTGTCATTCCGTCAGCAGTCATAGGATGACCGGGAGTGTCAAACGCAGAACCAGTATGGCAGATTTTTTGTGCGGTGCAAAATAATACTTTCGTTGTGATTGTACCGTTTGCCGTGTTAATACAGAATTTCCAGACTAGAAAGCTTATATTCTGACTTAATTCGAGCTTATATCAGCTTTTTGTTATTCCTGCTGGATATGTTTTTTGTTTGTGCGGATGCAGCAAATCTGACAAATGCTTAATGGTGATTAATACAGACGCTCTGTTAATACAGGTACTCTGTGCTGCTTCGGTGGCATCGTGCCGTTGTAAAAAGATTAGTCTGCTATTGGCTGCTGCCTCAGACATTGGCAGCCTCGCCTGACAGAGCGAGGAGTCGTCACGCCGCTGTCTGTTCCGGGTGAATAGCATCTGTCGATAGGTGAAGGGTGAGAAATAAGCGAGGAAAGAGGCGACAGCATGAAACTGCTGTCGCTCAGGGATACCGCTTTGTATGAATCAGTCTTCCAGAATCAGGTCGGCACGGTCACGGAATGGGTGTGCCGGATAGGTGCCCATATTACGTAACTCGCTGGTGAAAAACTCCAGCTCCTGTAGTGCGTGACGCATGTTCTTATCGTGCGGATGGCCTTCCACATCCAGATGGAAACTGGAAACTGTCATTGTGTCAGATGCCATATAGCTTTCCAGTTTCACCATATTCAGGCCGTTGGTTGAGAACCCTCCCAGTGCTTTGTACAGCGCAGCCGGTATATTGCGCACAGTAAACAGCAGTGTGGTGATAAATTTTGTACCCTGGGTGCGTTCCGGCATATGGCTGTCGCGGGCCAGCTTGATAAAGTGGGTGGTGTTGCCGGATTTGTCCTGGAAGTTTTCCTGCAGAATATCCAGCCCGTACAGCTCGGCAGCAAGGCTGGATGCAATAGCACCATGGCTGCGGTTTCCACGGGTCAGCAGGGCATTGGCAGAACCGGCCGTATCCAGTGCTGCTACCGGTTTCAAACCTAACTCACGCAGATGGCCATCGCATTGCGCCAATGCCTGAGGATGTGAGGACACGGTTTTCAGTTCAGTTGTGCTGACGCCAGGCAGAGCGAGAAGGCAGTGGTTTACCGGTTCGTAGTGCTCGCCCACAATGTGCAGTCGGGTTTTCGGAATCAGTCGATAAATCTCTTCTACACGCCCTGCTGTAGAGTTTTCCAGTGGGATCATTGCGAGCGTGGCTTCGCCACGCTCGACCATAAACATCGCATCAGAAAAGGTTTCGCAGGCAACAGCTTCCATCTCCGGGTGTGCGTGCACGCAGGAGAGGTGAGAGTAAGCACCAGGTTCTCCCTGGTAGGCGATAATTTGCTTTTCTGTGTTCATGGTGTGTCACCGATCAGAGCAGGCGCTGTTCCGCCACGGGTAGCGCGCTGGCCATTTCCGTGCAACAGAAAACCGCGTCCTGCAGTTAGTGTCTGGCCGCTTCACTGCGAAGCGGGAGCGTATTATGTCATAGCGGTCGGTTGGACAGAAACGGTGAAGCTGATAAGTTACGCCGCTGTTGAAGGAGCTCTACCTATGACCCCAGAACGTAAAGCAAAACTGACCGCTGTATTGAATCGCCGCCAGCCTGACCTGACCCTGATCGCTGACCAGGTACATAAACCCCGTAATGTTGCTGCGTTGGTGCGTAATGCTGATGCGGTTGGTATCCACCGGATTCACTGTATAGCGCCCAAGGAGGGTTACCGCTTTCGGGGCACGACTCAGGGCTCTGATCGTTGGGTAGAAACGGTGAATCATGACAGTTTCAGTGGTGCTATCAGTACGGTACGTGAGCAGGGCATGCAGATCTACGCTGCGCATTTTTCACCGCGAGCGGTGGATTATCGACAGGTTGACTATACCTTGCCCTGCGCCATTCTGATGGGTGCGGAGAAATACGGTGTGTCTGACCAGGCAGCAGAACAGGCTGATGAGCATATTCTGATTCCAATGATGGGGATGGTCGGTTCGCTCAATGTCTCTACGGCAGCAGGCATTATTCTGGTGGAGGCGCAGCAGCAGCGGATGCAGGCGGGGTTGTATGAACAGCCTCGATTATCTGATCAGGAGCGCGCCCGCAAACTGTTTGAATGGGGCCATGAAAAGTTGGTGCAGTTCTGCCGGGAGCGGAATCTGGCTTACCCGCCCTATGATCTGGATGGCGAGATGATCGATGCTCCGGGTTGGAATCGTCTGGTACAGCAGGGAACTGCACCTCGGCAGCGGTGGTAAGAGCCAGTTCCGCTGCGGGAATAGGGTATACTGCTTCGTTTGCAGCAGCGATATAACTGGCCCTGATGGAATTCAGGCCCTGACCTGGTCAGATGTTGGTCTGGCCGGTCGTACACAGACAGGAGCGCACAGCATATGAGACCGATTTATGACTTTATGGTGATTGGCGGAGGGATTCTCGGTCTGGCGTCGGCGTTGGAGCTGCAAAAACGTTATCCGGAACGCTCTGTCATACTGCTGGAGAAAGAAGAAGCGCCTGCGTTGCATCAGACGGGTCGTAATTCAGGGGTCATCCATGCCGGAGTTTATTACACTCCGGGCAGTCTGAAGGCCCGGTTCTGTAAAGCGGGTAATCGGGCGATTCGGGCTTTCTGTGATCAGCACAGCCTCCCATACGATAATTGTGGCAAACTGTTGGTAGCGACCACAGAATCTGAGCTGCAACGAATGCAGGCGCTGGTTGCTCGTTGTGCTGAAAACGAGCTGGAAATTGAGGTGCTGGACCAGGCACAATTACAGGTGCGTGAGCCCAATATCAACGGCCTGGGTGCGATTTTTGTACCTTCCACCGGTATCGTCGATTATGGCCGTATCTGCCGTAAAATGGCTGAGCTGTTTGAGGCTGCGGGCGGTGAAATTCGTTACAACATGCCGGTGCAATCGCTGGAGACATTTCAGGATCGCATCACTGCTTACTGTGCCAGTGACCGCTTCCAGGCCCGTTATATGGTCGCCTGTGCCGGGCTGCAATCTGACCATATGGTCACCATGCTGGGTACAAAGCCGCAATTTCGTATTATCCCGTTTCGTGGTGAGTACTACCGTCTGGCCGAACAGCACAATCGTATTGTGAACCACCTGATCTACCCGATTCCGGACCCTGCGCTACCTTTCCTTGGTGTACACCTGACCCGTATGATTGATGGCAGCGTTACCGTTGGCCCGAATGCGGTACTGTCCTTTAAGCGCGAAGGTTACACCCGTGGTGCTTTCAGCCTTAAAGAAACTGTTGCCATGCTTCGTTATGCCGGGTTGCGTAAATTGGTTTTCCGTCATCTGGGGGCCAGCCTGAATGAGCTGCGTGATTCATTGAGTAAACGTGGTTATCTGTCCCGTGTGAGTAAATACTGCCCACAACTGATGCTGGGTGATTTGCAGGAATACCCTGCCGGTATCCGTGCCCAGGCAGTACGTGCCGACGGTTCACTGGTGGATGATTTCCTGTTTGAACAGACCGACCGGGCGCTGGTAGTTTGTAATGCACCTTCACCGGCTGCAACCTCTTCATTGCCAATTGCTGAGCATATTGTCAGCCAGTTGGCAGAGCGGGTGAAATTCCCGCAAGCCGAGCCGCATGACAGCCCGGATGAACAGGATGATTTCGATATTGATGCTGAAAACTTTCTGCGGCCTCAGGGTGAAGTGATCTGATCACCATGGTTTATTTCCCTCCGATGCCTGGCAGCAATATCAGCTTGCCTGGCCAGTAGGTGGTGGCTATCTATCTGTTTTCCGTAACAAATTTCAGCACAGCACTTGCAATAAGGCAGAAGGCTGTTAGTATAGCCGCCTGTTCGTCGCTGCAAAGCACGAACGGTACTGGAACTCCAGTATTGCCGTTATGGTAGTCCTGCTGGTCCTCTCGCAACACTAAGCCGTGAACCTGGTCAGGCCCGGAAGGGAGCAGCCACAGCGGTGGTCGTGTGTGCCGGGATGTGGCTGGTGGGGCTGCCCCCAGTTTTTGTTATATTCTCCTTATCTTTCCTCAACGTTCTTGTTTTACATCTTCTTTCTGTTTGTCAGACACCTGTTTTCTATTTGTCAGATGCCTGTTCATGCAGATCAAATCTATCCAGTTGCATCACTTTCACCCATGCTTTTACAAAGTCTTCGGTAAACTTCGCCTTTGCATTATCGGCTGCGTAGACTTCGGCGACTGCACGTAGTTCTGAATGAGAGCCGAATATCAGGTCTACCGGAGTGGCGGTCCATTTTAATTGGCCGGTTTTACGGTCGTGGCCTTTATAGAGTCCAGCGGTTTCGGAGCGACTCCAGCGGGTCGACATATCCAGCAGGTTGACGAAAAAGTCATTGCTTAGCGTGCCAGGGTTATCTGTGAAAACGCCGTGCTGGCTCTGCTGGCTGTTTGCATTCAGGGCGCGCATACCACCGACCAGTACGGTCATTTCCGGGACGCTGAGGTTAAGCAGGCTGGCGCGTTCAACCAGCATCTCTGAGGGAGATAACCGGCTATTGTGGGCGTCGTAGTAGTTGCGAAAGCCATCCGCATGGGGTTCGAGTACCGTAAATGACTGCACATCGGTTTGCGCCTGGCTGGCATCGGTACGGCCTGGGGTGAAGGGTATATTGATGTTGTGGCCCGCTTTTGTTGCAGCCTGTTCGATGGCAGTAGCACCGCTGAGTACAATCATATCGGCCAGTGATATTGTGCGCTCGGAGCTTCGGTTGAACTCTGTACGCAGGTTTTCCAGTTGCTGTAGTACCTTGCTCAGTTCGCTGGGGCTGTTGACCGGCCAGTCTTTCTGTGGTGCTAGCTGGAGCCGGGCACCATTAGCACCCCCGCGCATATCACTGTTGCGGTAACTGGCGGCTGCTGCCCAGGCGGTACGTACTCTCTCAGGTATGCTGAGGCCGGAGGCTTTAATTTGGGCTTTCAGGGTGTGTATATCACTGGCATTGATCGCTGGTGCTTTAACTGCGGGTAGTGGGTCTTGCCAGAGCTGGGCCTGTTTGGGTACATCGGGCCCCAGATAGCGGCTGAGTGGGCCCATATCCCGATGAGTCAATTTGTACCAGGCGCGGGCAAACGCTTCTTCAAATGCTTTTGGATTTTGCAGAAAATGCTGTGAAATTTCCCGATAGGCTGGATCATGTTTAAGCGACAAATCAGTGGTTAGCATGATCGGCGCGTGGCGTTTTGAGCCGTCGTGGGCGTCGGGTATCTGGCCTGCAGCCTGATTGCTTTCCGGAATCCATTGAATAGCTCCGGCCGGGCTGCGAGTCTGTACCCAGCGATATGCAAACAGGTTACTCAGGTACTGCATGCTCCAGTTAATTGGAGTGGCAGTCCAGGCGCCCTCCAGCCCGCTGGTGATAGTGTCTGCCCCCTGGCCTTTACCACAGCGGCTACTCCAGCCGAAACCCTGTTCTTCAATAGCCGCAGCGGCAGGTTCTGGCCCGGTACAGTCGGCAGGACTGTGGGCACCGTGTGCTTTGCCAAAGGTGTGGCCGCCTGCGATCAGCGCTACGGTTTCTTCATCGTTCATGGCCATGCGGGCGAAAGTTTCGCGGATATCTTTTGCTGCTGCAACCGGGTCTGGGTTGCCGTTGGGGCCTTCCGGGTTGACATAAATCAGTCCCATTTGTACGGCTGCCAGTGGTTGCTGTAACTGGCGATCACCGCTGTAGCGCTGGTCAGTAAGCCAGCTTTTTTCTGGCCCCCAGAACAGTATTTCGGCTTCCTAGTCATCTTCTCGGCCTCCAGCAAAACCAAAAGTTTTAAAACCCATGGATTCCAGTGCAATGTTGCCGGTCAGAACCATCAGATCAGCCCAGGATATTTTGTCGCCATATTTTTGTTTGATCGGCCAGAGCAGACGGCGGGCTTTGTCCAGATTAGCATTATCAGGCCAGCTGTTCAGAGGTTCGAAGCGCTGCTGACCACCTGCGGCACCACCGCGACCATCGCTGACCCGGTAGACCCCGGCGCTATGCCAGGCCATGCGGATAAAGAACGGCCCATAGTGACCGTAGTCCGCAGGCCACCACTCTTGTGAGTCGGTCATCAAGGCGTGCAGATCTTTTTTTAGAGTGGCCATATCAAGGCTATTAAAAGCTTTGGCGTAGCTGTAATCAGCGCCCATCGGATTGGAGGCGCTACCATGACGACGTAGCGGGCTGAGGTCAAGTCGCTGGGGCCACCAGAACTGGTTGCTTTTTGCCTGCTGGATTGTGGTTGAGTCAGAGTTGTGTGGTGTTGCGGTATTATCAGTGGTGCTGTTCGTTGCGGTCGGGCTTGCTGCATGGACGATGGGGAAGAGAAGAATGGGTACCAGCACCGCAGGTATAAGTGCGCGGGTTGTGAGCAATGGGAATCTGGGTTTTAACATGGGGTGTCCCCGATGGCTAGGTGTTATCCCTTGCAGAGCAGTAAAACTGTGCAGTGATGCAGATCCTGATTTCAGCGTAGCTGCGATGGGGTGAAGGGGAAATCAGCCTTTGCTATGGTGGTCATAGCATCAGGCTATCAGGTGTGGTGAAAGGCTATAGTGGTGAAAGGCTATACATAACCAGACGGTATGAATAATCTGGCAGGAAACGCAGGGTAAAAAGCCCCGCTATATAGATAACGGGGCAAAAGACTGTCAGATTAGAACCAGAAAGACATTTCTGGCGTAAACTCTATCTGACCTGTCATGGACAGGTCTTCACCTGCCTCTACCGGTTCAACCTGCAAGTTGAAGTCCGTACCTGGATAGCTGTCCTGACCGTCTGTGCTCCAATCGATCATCTGCCAACTATCATTATTCCAGTCATTCTCACCATCGGCTTCTGTCATGTCGCGACCGTCATTGGTAAACGGTGCGTCATCCAGCAGGCTGTCGTTACTGAATGCACTGTCAGCCAGTTCTTCGGCGTTATACAGTTCGTTCTGTTTTTCAGCCAGTCGAGCAAAAATTTCATCGACTTTTTTCTGTTCTTCGCTGCTCAGGTTGTCGTAGCTGCGTACGCCAAACAGTGTGTCAATCTGGTTATACAGGGATGTCAGTGTTTCTTCCTGACCTGCTTTCAGTTCGCCGTTTTCATCAAATAGCGCGCTGATTTGCTCATCCAGGGCGTCAACCTGTTTCTGTTCTGCTTCCGTCAGCGTTTTCGCAATACCAAAAATTTTGTCCAGCTGGGCGTAGAGGTCGGTGGTTTCCTGATCCATAACCGGTTCAATCATGGGCTCGGTCGGTATATGCAGGTTGTCCAGTTGCGCATAGATGTTGTCAACCTGTTTCTGTTCAGCTTCAGTCAGGCTGTCGTAACTGCGAACACCGTACAATTCGTCCAGTTGGGTTGACAATGTATCAACCTTTTTCTGGTCTTCAGCAGATAGCTGAAAGCCCATAAAGCTTATAACGTCATCATCTATCCCGTTTTCTTGCTGTGCCTGCTGCGCTTTTTGGGCGGCAGCTTCATAGATGCTATTGATCTGTTCATGCAGTGCCTCGGCCTGTTGTTGTTCGGCTTCGGTCAACGTTTTTGGTGTACCAAAAATTTCATCCAGCTGGGCATACAGTGCTTTTTCCTGCGCGGCATTCGGGTTCAGGATGTTATCCAGCTGGCCGTATAGATCATCTACCTGTTTCTGTTCAGCTTCGCTCAGGTCTTCGTAGGTGCGTACGCCATACAGGCTGTTCAACTCTTTATGCAGGCCTTCAATCTCTGCATTCCAGGCTTTGAGCTGTGCTTCATTGTCAAAGTCGATCTCTTTTTCGTACAAAGCCTGCAGTTTTTCATCAATTGCATCTACCTGTTTCTGTTCATCTGCTGTCAGTTCTTTAGCGGTACCAAAGATAGCATCCAGCTGTTTCCAGATAGCATCAGCAGCCGGGTTACTGGTCGGTTCTACTGGCAGAACAGGCATTGGTTCTGTCGGTATTGGCCCTGCTGGTAACGGATCGACCAGAGCAGGCTCTACCAGCGATGTATCAACCGGCATCGGCTTGGTTTGAATCTGATTGGTACGGGCGGAAGCGATTGAAGCAACGGGCAGTGTAGAGAGAACCTGGGTGTTCATGGTTGTCATCCTTTTCGTCCGGCTGACCTGTGTGGCGACAGGGCGGTTGTGTCTTTCAGGGAGCCAGAGTGTTGTAAATATCAGATTGCAACGGGGTTGATGCGGCTACTACGGTGCTGGATGGGAGGCGGCGGACGGCTGCCTGGCAAGTTCCTCCTGAACCGTATTGACTATGATGCCTCGGCCAGAATGTACAGTCTGTTGCTTGCACGTATCAGCTATGTAACAGACTGTATCATTGTGGGCCGAAGCTGTTATGTCGCAGGCATCCCGAATGTGCCTGGCCTGATCCGGTTATAAGGTATGAAGCCCGGTTATAAAGTGTGGAGCTCGGGCAGGTGGGCCGCCAGTAGATAACCGCGACTGCGTACAGTTTTGATTCTGACCGGGTAGGTTGGGTCGTCACCAATTTTATGACGCAGTCGAGAGATTGTTATATCAACAAAGCGGCTGATGCCGTCATATTCCAGCCCGCGCACCTGATGGAAAATGTACTCTCTGGATAAAACCTCTCCGGCATTGCTGGCCAGCAGATAGAGTAGCTCATACTCTTGTGTGGTCAGGCTTAATGCTTCGCCATTACGGCGTACCACGCGGCTGCTGTGATCGATTTCCAGATCCTGAATGCTGATAATCGATGTGCTATCTGGCGCTGGAGTCTGGCGCTGGATTCGACGGCTGATGGCATGGATGCGCGCAACCAGTAGCCGTGGTTCAATGGGCTTGCAGATGTAGTCATCAGCACCAATTTCCAGCCCGATAATCTGGTCTATCTGATCGCTACGTGCCGTCAGCATGATGATCGGGTTGTTGTAGTGCTCGCGCACTTCACGACAGATGTCGATGCCGCTTTTACCGGGCAGCATGATGTCTAGCAACACCAGATCTGGTTGTTCCGTGAGAATGCGTTCACTGGCGCGCGCTCCGTCAGCTTCATGGCTGACGTCGTAGTCAAAGCCGCGCAGGTATTCAAGGGTCAGTTCGGCCAGTTCGGCATCATCTTCTATCAGCAGAATCCGTAAGCTTTGCATGGTATATCCTGAATGCGCACCGGGCGCTTAATATCCGTGTTAAAACTGCCAGCGTAGCGCCAGTTCAGCCTGTTGACGGTCATAGTCATGCAGGGCGTGATTGGCTCGATTGTCATAATCTGACAGTACCAGTTCCAGTGCCAGTGATGGCGTTATCTGATAGCGTCCTGCCAGCCTCAGTGTCAGATAGCCTTCCTTGCGATTGTCATTGTAAAGTGGTTTTTCAGCAGCATCATAGTCGCTGTAACGGTAACGGGCCTGGGCGCGCAGGCTGAAATCGGGTGTCAGACGATAACGTAACTGACCTTCAACTTCCCGAGCCTGATAACTGTAGCGGTCATCGTTGTAGTTGCCCTCCAGCAGTCGTAGCCCCAGTTGTAATTGCCAGGGTTTTTGTCGCCAGTGATAACGTAGTCCCAGTTCTTGTGTGTAGCCATCCTGATTACTTTGTCGACGCGCCAGGTAGTTGCGATCCTGATAGCGGGCATGTAGCTGCCAGAGGTGTGCTCCCTGTTGCCAGCGCAGGCCGGGTTCCAGACTGCTGTAGTTAACCGTGGTCTGGTCATAGCTGACCCGGTTGAACTGAAACCGGGTTGACAGAATCCAGTTGTCATTTAATCGGTAGTCAGGCCCCGCCATTAGCTGCAGACTGGTCAGATCGGCATCATCATAATGTTGGTAATCACGCCGAAATGCCTGTATCTGCGCCAGCCAGCGTAACTGGCTACTGGGTTGATAGCGGCTGTACAGTTGCAACTGGCTGGTCTGGTAGTGATCGCTGCGCGCCAGTGCGCTGTGTTTCAATTGAATATTATTGACGCCAATATCCTGATCTTCCGGGCCGGTATTAGCATTGCTGTCGTAACCCGGAATCAGACTGAACTGACCACCCACTTGCCAGCGGTTGCGGGAGGTTTTCCGGCTGGCTTGCTCGGCTTGTAGTATCTGACGATAGAACGCCAGTACATTGCGCTGTACCGGTGGCGGTAATTCAGCGGTTTCTACAACTTTGCGTACGCTTTTTCGGGCTGCGCGGTAGTGGCCGCTGCGATAGTAGAGTCGTGCCAGCTCCAGCCGACCTCGGTGCCAGTCTGGATAATCCTGTAACCGCTGTATTAATTGACTGATTGCCAGTGCAGGGCTCTCTTGTGCAGCAGGGAGTAACTGTTTAAGCCATTGCCCATGGTTCTCAAGTTGTTGAGCTTTACGTTGTTGAACCT
This sequence comes from Marinobacterium sp., assembly GCA_025800125.1. GTDB lineage: Bacteria > Pseudomonadota > Gammaproteobacteria > Pseudomonadales > Balneatricaceae > Marinobacterium_C. The sequence goes on along the minus strand of JAOXSF010000124.1, from coordinate 21,689 downwards.
TAAGTTGTTGCGCTTTAAAGGGCGAGCTTTCCAGTAATGGTACTGAAGCAGGCGACTTTTGCCCTGAACGATTCTGTAATGAGGTTTCGGTGCTCTGGCCATGGGCTGTCACAGGCAGTAAGCTATATGACAGTACCGCGCATGAATACAACAAAACAGGCATTGCCTTCATATCAGTATCCGTCCATCTCTGAAGCAGGGAAGTCATCAAACCCTTGTGGCACATGAAAACCGTCGTATTCATCCAGGTTTTCTATCTCCGTACCCTCTATTTCCATGCGCTCTATCTCCAGGCCGCCATCATAGATTTCTCCCTGGCCTGGTATATCCAGCTGGATTTCATCCAGGTCGTGCGTTTCCATATAGTTGTCAAGGGAGTCCTGCAATTCCGGTGGTAGATCCTCAATGATCAGCTGATCACCATTTTCCATCAGATTTTCCAGTTGTTGCTCGTCAAGTATGCCTTCCTCGACAAACGCTTCCAGAGGTATTCCTTCCAGGGTGGGCCCCTCATAGGCTTGTGTGGAAATGGAGTAATGTCCCGCTTCAAAAGTGGTTCGTTCGCCCATATCGTCACGAATTTCCACGCCTTCAATGATAATCACTTCGCCATCGGGTGTCATAGCATCGTGTGAGTCATAAGTGTCGATGGTTACACCACGCTGCCTGTTGATACGCTCGCTCATGTAGTAATACAGGCGCTCCCTTGAACTGTCTGCTGGTGCCGTATCGGGCTGCATCTCTGCGTCGTGCAAACGCTCAAGTTGCTCAAGCTGCTCCAGCATCGGTGTGTCGCTGCCAGGCATAAGAGCATTTTCCATAGGAGCGCCTTCGGCACGGCGAGGGGCGATATAGTCTGACAGGTTGCTGTTATCCAGCTGATTGAACAGGGCGCGCTCACGGGCATTCAGCGGTGCTGTCTGTTCGGTTGAGTGGTTATCAGGAATGCGCTCGAACGGACTGTCCGGACCAAAATCAATCTGTTCTGGTTCCATTGCCCAGTCGCCCCACTGATCCATGGACTCAGCAAACGTCGGGTTGCTCAGCAGGAAGCTGAACAGCACTATTTTTAATAGCACTATTTTTAACAACACTGCTTTCAACAGCGTTACTTTCAACAGCGCTGCGTTTAACAGAACGGTTTTCAATGGCTGTGTTTTCAATGGCTGTGTTTTGAGCAGCAAAGCGTTCATGGATGTGTTTATGATGGATGGTGCTTTCACGACACAACCTCGTTAATCCTGACTGTTTACTATGCCTTGCGTAGTGAGTTCGTTAACAGATGGGATCTGTTTCATTCTGTACGCTGTGTATGTGGTTTGTTTCAGCATGTTATCTCGGGCTCCGACGATTTTACGGAAGGCTCTGATTGTTTTACGGAAGGTTCCGAGTCTGTTGCTGTCAGCTCCGGGTGTGTCGAAGATCCTGCTTTCTGTGTTGAAAGCGTTAGTGTTGCACGAACTCCGCCAAGTTCTGCCTGGCTTATCTTTAGTTCTCCGTGATGCCAGCGGGCTATCTGACGCACGATTGCCAGACCAAGGCCGCTGCCGCCGCTATTGCGGTTGCGACTGGATTCTTCTCGCTGAAATGGTTCCATTATTTGTTGCCAGAGTGCTGGGTCTATGCCTGGACCATCATCATCAACCAGCAGCTGAGCGTAATTGTCTTCCAATTGCAATTGCACCTGAATTTGACTTTGCGCGTAGCGCTGGGCATTGCCCAGCAGATTCTGTAGCGCTCGGTGCAGGTAGTGAGCATCTGCATATATCTTCAGTTGTGGGTCAATTGTATGACTGAGCTGTAGATGGCAGTGCTGGGTCTGAATTGGCTGAAACAGTTCATCCAGCATGGCCGCCAGTGGTATGGGGGCCAGTGTCAGTGATGGTGCCGCACTGTCCAGGCGAGCGTAGAGCAGTATCTCTTCTACCAGACTGTTAAGTTCCCGCAGGCTGGTTTCCATACCATCCAGATGTTGTTGTACGCCACGGGTATCAGTCCCTTTGATGTTTAATTGCTGCAACTTTTGTAGTGCCAGTTCACGGCGAAACTGTAGCCGTGCCAGTGGTGTTTTCAGTTCATGAGAAACGGCATGGTTAAGGTCGCGCTGGGCTTTCAGCAGTTGGTATATACGGCCTGACATGGCGTTGATTTTGTTAGCCAAGGCTGTCAATGCGTCGTTACCATCAACGGTTACAGGTTGGCTATTGCCGCTGAGTTGCAGGCCATCTACCTCGTGAGCCATACGGCCCAGCCGTCGTTCGAGTGGTCGTACCAGTAAGAAGCAGGTTAACGCCAGTAGTGCCAGTGATAGTAACCCGGCAGGCATCAGCAGGCTGCGAGGAAAATGTTCAAAGAGTGGAATCGGGCCCTGTTGCAGATAGTCCCCACTGTTTCCGATGGGTGCGATACTGCGAATAATGCGCGGGCCATTGGCCAAGGTCTGAAACTCGACCACGGTATCTCCGCGCTCCAGCGCCCGCCGCTGCAAATAATTTGCGGACAGTTGGGCACGACTGAGCCACTGTAAGGGCCAGTTGAAGCGCTGTTGCAATTTGTCCAGTATCGCTTTACGCGCTGGTTGAGGATGACGGCCCAGTTCGTTGAGCAGTAACAGCTGAGTGCCTCGCACCAGTTGCTCGTTGACGTCTGCTTCAATCAATATCAGTTGTAACCAGCGTTCAGGGTGGCCAGGTACAGGCACCCGCAAGCGACGGCGTTCATCATCCAGTTGTACCAGCTGTGGTTCGCGTGCATCCTGTCCTTGTCTGGTGGGGGTGTCTGCTGCCGGGCCAATCAGCTCAATTTGCAGGGAAGTGACGCGTTGGCTCAGTGCCAGCCATTGTTCCTGGCGTTGTCCGCTATGGCGGGCACTGCCGTCGGCAATCAGACTCAGGGTACCTGCGGTGCTGCTTAACAGAAAGTTATCAAGACGGCCATTATCCCAGTAACGCCAGGCACTGAGTGCGCCTGCACCAATGACCAGAACGGCGCAGACGATACCAATATATATCCTCAAAAAAATACTGCGCACGGTGTGGTCTTCCTGCTGGCTGAAAATGCGCTGAGTGTACCTCAGCCGGTGCCAGCAGGCTATTTGCGGGGGGGGGTCTGATCAGATCTGAGGTGCTTTTGACGGATGTTTGTGCCGGAGTATTTTTGCAGCTTTACTCTGCTGGGAACGGTTCCTGTAAGTCGTCCGGGCTATATAGAGCCTCTTCTTCAACTACCTCTTCAATCTCCCAGTAGTCAGGGTGTGATGCTGCTTCGGCATCCCGTCGGGCATCAAAGCGGTTATGAATCACTGTCTCGGGCCCTTCTGCCAAGTGTACGGGCTGTTTATAACTGCTGTTTTTATCAGTGCTGTTTTTATCAGTGCGTTGTTGGTCAGTACTGTTTTGGTCAGTACTATGTTGTATGTCTGTGCTTTGTCTATAGGCATTCGGGTAGCCACGAAAAGCAGCAGGTTGGTGATTACTGATGCTGTCTTTCGGTTGATCAATGATCATTTCGTAATCTTTGCTGTGATCGCTTTCCGGGCTGTTGTAGATAATTGCGTAATCACCAAGGGCATGGGGTAGCTGGTTTGCGCTTTCCTGCTGGCTGGTTATCCAGTATCCATAATTGCCGTCAGAAGTCTGCGCAGGCGCGCTCTGGGCTGGCGTACAAAGTACCAGAGCAATAGAAACAGCGATAGCAGAAACCTTCCAGTGTCTGTACATAAATCGAGCCTCGTCTTTTACCTTCCCTGTGACGGTGAATCTGATTAAGGGTGCGGTGTTGTCTATTCATTTGTTGTTCTGTTGGAAAGGCAATGTCGGTTGCCAGTGTAACGGATGTAATCCCTGGTTCTGTTTAATTACGACCATGGAACCGTTATCCGTCCCGTTATCATCGGCCGATGTGCGTGTTGGTAGAGGAAAATTTACCTCTATGTTACGTGTTTTTTATTAATTTTCCGTCTCGGCCTGTGAAAGATTACATTTATAAACAGGAGGCGAAATTATAGACGAGGGGAGGAACGCTCTGCCTGATAAGCTGCCACGTAAAAGGGTTGAAGGTATATCATGACCCGGAGCTGAAACGAGAGTGTAATTTTGACTGAACAGATAAAAGAAAACCGGTGTGCTGCTGAACAGCCCGTCTGTTATGACTGGCGTTATATCCGGGATGTGGCGCTGGAACATAAACGCGAGTTGATACTGGCTAACCTGATTGCGCTACTGGCAACATTGGCGATGGTGCCACTGCCATTGTTGATGCCGTTACTGGTTGATGAGGTGCTACTTGGACAGCCCGGCACGGTTGTAAATCTGCTCAATGGTTGGGCACCTGAACACTGGCAGGGGCCGGTACTCTATATTGGTGCGATTCTGGTGCTGACAGTTTTTCTACGCCTGCTATCGCTGGTGCTGAATGTCTGGCAGAGCCGTCAGTTCACGATTATCTCTAAGGATATTATCTACCGAATGCGCAGTGGGATGCTACAGCGCTTGCAGCGGATCTCCATGGCAGAGTACGAAACTCTGGGTAGTGGTGCGGTCGCGTCCCATTTTGTGACGGACCTGGATACGGTAGATCGTTTTGTTGGCTCCTCTGTGTCCAGGTTGCTGATTGCATTGCTCTCCATTCTGGGGACTGCTGTCATTCTGTTATGGATGCACTGGCAGTTAGCACTGTTCATTCTGTTTCTTAATCCGGTGGTGATCTGGGTAACAGCGCTACTGGGCAAAAAGGTGAAAGAGCTCAAACGCAAGGAAAACAGTGCCTTTGAGGCTTTTCAGGGCGCGTTGACCGAAACGCTTGACAGTATTCATCAGATCCGGGCCAGTAATCGAGAACAGCATTATATTCATCGTCTGATTGATGAAGCGCGTAACGTGCGTGACCGCTCGTCTGCATCTGAATGGAAAAGTGAAGCGGCCAGCCGTTTCAGTTTTGTTGTTTTTCTGGTTGGTTTTGAGGTGTTTCGTGCTGTTTCGATGCTGATGGTGGTTTTTTCTGACCTGAGTATTGGTGAAATGATGGCGGTGTTTGGCTACCTCTGGTTCATGATGGGGCCGGTACAGGAAGTGCTGGGCATTCAGTATGCGTTTTTTGCGGCCCGTGCCGCACTGGGTCGAATCAACAAACTGCAAGCATTGAAAGAGGAGCCATACTACCCGGCGTTAAGTAACCCATTCCAGCAGCCAGGTGCTGTCTCTGTCCGCTTTGATAATGTTCACTTTGGTTACTATCAGGATCAGGACGTTCTGAAAGGGATCAGCCTGGAGATTCAGCCCGGTGAAAAAATTGCGCTGGTTGGAGCCAGTGGGGGCGGTAAATCAACGCTGATTCAGGTGTTACTGGGGCTTTATCCAGCCCGGCAGGGGACTGTGCTGTTTAACGAAATACCGGTTGAACAGACAGGGCTGGAGGCAGTACGTGAAAACGTATCCACAGTACTGCAACAACCCGCGCTGTTTAACGGCACGATTCGCAGCAACCTGATTATGGGGCGAGAATACAGTGAAGCGCAGCTGTGGCAGGCGCTGGAGGTGGCGCAGTTAGCCGGGTTTGTACGTGAGCAGGATGAACAGCTGGAAACTCGTGTCGGTCGTCAGGGTATTCGTTTGTCCGGTGGTCAGAAGCAGCGGCTGGCGGTTGCTCGTATGGTACTGGCAGACCCGAAAGTAGTGATTCTGGACGAAGCAACCTCTGCGCTGGATACCGAAACCGAGTTTGCTCTGCATCAGGCGCTGGACAGTTTTCTGCAGGGGCGTACCACACTGATTGTTGCCCATCGGCTCAGTGCGGTGAAGCAGGCTGACCGCGTGTATGTGTTTGAGGATGGTCGGATTTGTGAACAGGGCAATCATGAGGAACTGATCAGCAGCAATGGCCTGTACTCCCGTTTATATGGAGAATTGCAGCACTGATTTTGTCATTCTTCCTGGATAGCTCTTGCTCTCTTGATAGTTTTTGCTCTCTGGACAGTTTTTGCCTTCTGAATAGCTTTTGTCTTCTGAACAGTTCTTGCTGCTGTGGCCGAACCCGATACGGGGCTGATGGTCACTTGTAGTAAAGGGGGAACCCGTAAAGGTTGAACCAGGATGACGAGACAGAAGTATGGCTGGCGTGAAGGCAATCGAACCGAGCTTCTGGTGGACGGTGAACACTACTTCCCGATAATGCTGACAGCGCTGGAGCGGGCGCAACACAGTGCCTTGCTGGCGTTTTATCTGGTTGCTTCGGGGCGCATTACCAGCCGCTTTATTCGCGCGATGAAGGCTGCTGCCCGCCGGGGAGTGATGGTTAAGTTACTGATAGACGGCTTTGGTGGTTTAAAGTTGTCCCGGCCTGATCGTCAGCAGTTGCAAAAGGCCGGAGTCGAGTTGCAGGTCTATAACCCGCTGAATCTGGCCAAACTGACCCACAATTTTGCTCGTGACCACCGTAAGCTGATGGTGATTGACCAGCAGATTGCCTTTATCGGTGGTACTGGCCTGTCTGACCATTACTGGTTGTCAGAATATCCGGGTTGCCCCTGGCATGATCTGATGGTGCAAGTAGAAGGGCCTGCTGTTCAGGATCTGCTCAGTCTTTATAACGCAATCTGGCAACGTTGCACGGGTCGTGCTTTACCACCAACTGCACCTGTTGCTGTGATGGGTAGCTCTGTGATGGGTAACAGCAGGGCGAGGGTGGCAGCCTGTTATGGGATGTACCAGCAAGAGATCAACACCAGTGTGTTGCAACGGGTTAACCAGGCGCAGCACCAGGTCTGGCTGATGACAGCCTACTTTCTGCCCTCTTTTTCACTGCGTGTGGCATTGCGACGTGCGGCACGACGGGGTGTGGATGTGCGGTTAATTATTGCAGGCCCGTATACTGACCAGCCCTGGGTGTTTCACGCCGCCCGTCGTTATTATCGACGTTTGCTGAAGGCCGGGGTGCATATCTATGAATATCAGCCGCGTTTTCTGCACGCTAAAATAGCCGTCATTGATGACTGGGTCACACTGGGCTCCTGCAATCTTGACCATTGGAACTTACGCTGGAATCTGGAAGCCAATATCGAAATTCAGGAGCCGGACTTTTTGGCCGATGCCTGTTTTCAGTTACAAAAGGATATGCAGCAGTGTCATGAAGTGACCGCTATTGAGTGGGCCCGCCGTCCTTGGCATCGTAAAGTGAGGGAATTTATCTGGGCCTGGGTTAGTCAGTTGTTGCTGAAAATACGTTAGGGGCAGTTGAGTTGAGCGCTCCCTGGAGATAGAAGTTGATGAACAGAGTAATGATACGGTTTACACAAAAGACCCTGGCAGTAACGTTGGCCAGCATTGTAGTGCTTGGGCTGGCAGGGTGTTCTGGCCCGTCACTGACAGGCCGTAGCTATTCAGCATCAGAAGCCCGCTATGTGCAGACGGTGAATTATGGTGTGGTGCAATCAGTGGAGCTGGTTGTTATTGAAGGGCGCACTGATGGTGTTGTTGGCACCGGAGCAGGTGCCATCATTGGCGGTATTGCCGGTAGTAATATCGGTGGTGGTCGGGGGCAGGATATTGCGACGGTATTGGGTGCGATTGCCGGTGGTGTTGCTGGTAATAAACTGGAAGAATCTGCGACCCGTAAGCAGGGGCAGGAGATCACGATCCGCCTGGAGAATGGCCGGGTTATATCGGTTGTACAACAGGTAGATGAGACGGGTATGGTGTTTCAGCCTGGTCAGCGTGTGCGTGTGCTGGAGCAGAATAACACCGTGCGGGTGGTCAGTAGCTGAGCAGAAGATCTGAGGCCGTTGAATTCGAGCGCAGTTAAAATCTTTGTACCGGATCGAGTTGATTGCGCCAGCCGCAAGAATGGCGCAATCAAAGGGTGAGATAGCCGTTTCTCAGGTGCTTACCTCCCTGGTGCCTGATTTCTGCAACTTACTTTTCAGGTGCGTGGAACAGCAGGAACAGATCAATCAGTAGCTCAGGTACCTGGGCGCACATACCGGCGCAAATTGATTTATCTTTGCGCATCTGTTTCATCTCTTTCTCATCAAACAGATCAGAGATCACCATGATTGGCAGCAGCAGTTCAGCGGACTGGTCTGCCTGTGGGCCGTCCAGCCATAACTCTTCACGCAGAAAGACCCCTTCCATAAAGGCTTGCGTCCAGGCGACCAGATCTGACAGGTCTTCACCTGGTTCAGGAACGATTGTCAGGTCGCAGGGTACATCCAGTTCTTCATCGTTATACAGCGTGCTACCAATCTCTTTGGCCAGACGGAGCAGCAGGTCTTCAATTTCTGTTTTCTCACCGGCTGATTGCCATTGTGGTTCTTCACCGTTAAAGATGACATCCAGCCATTCGTCAGCTTCAATCTTTTCCGGGCCGATATTCACTGCACAGAGCAGGCCATGAACACCGATCAGGTCCAGGCTTTCTTCCGGGGCTGCATCGGAGTAAAAAAAGTCGTCCAGACGGTCAAGTTCATCATCAGTCAGGGGGGTAACGGCATAGCTCATGGCGTATCTTCCGATTATGGCTTTACTTTTCAGGTGGTTCAGTGAGTGTTCCACAGGGCTGGCTGCATCAGGCACCATTTATGCAAAACATCGCTTATTCCAAACACAGGTATGCCAGACATCTGGTATGAAGCGTCTGGTACTAAAAAGTAAGGCGTTAAAGATAATAAGTCGTTAAAGACAACCGGTCGTGAAACAGAACCGATCTTGAAACAGAGCAGGTCTTGAAACAGAACGAGTCGTTAAAAACGGTCACTGGTTGGCATTCTACTCCGGCTGTGGTCATTTGCGTACAGGAATATTTATCCACTGGCTTCGTATGGAAATAACAGCACGCTTAGTGGCAGAGTACGGATGTTTGCCGCAGCGTTGATTGATGTGTTTTCTGGGTTAGCGGATAATGCCGCCCCATGATTGAGCACGCATTGCAGGTTTTAAAAGATGTTTTCGGTTACGACCGGTTTCGTCCACCCCAGGACGCTGTTATTGAGCAGCTATGTACCGGGCGTGATGTGCTGGTGGTTATGCCAACTGGTGGAGGGAAATCCCTCTGTTATCAGCTGCCCGCATTATTGCGGCCGGGTACAGCGATTGTTGTATCACCCTTGATTGCTCTGATGCAGGATCAAGTGGCGGCGTTGTCGCAGTGGGGTATTCGTGCCGGTTGCTTGAACTCATCCATGGACTTCTATGCCTTGCAGGAAACTGAGCATCAATTGCGCAGTGGCGGGCTGGATCTGCTTTATATCGCCCCGGAACGTTTACTACAGCCGCGCACACTGGAGTTATTGCAGGGCAGTCCATTAGCCCTGTTCGCCATCGACGAGGCGCACTGTGTATCCCAGTGGGGCCATGATTTTCGTCCTGAATATCTGCAACTGAGTCAGTTATGTGAACTGTTTCCCCTGGTGCCGCGTATAGCGCTCACTGCGACTGCTGACGAGCGTACTCGTAGTGAAATTGTAGAGCGGCTGGGATTGCAGCAGGCTGCTGTTTTTGTGCAGGGATTTGACAGGCCTAATATCCGCTACCGTATTGCTCAGAAAGACCGTGCCCGAGAACAGTTACTACGTTTCATCCAGGATGAACACCCGGATGATGTGGGTGTGGTGTACTGTATGTCGCGCAAGAAAGTAGAGGAAACGGCGGCGTTTTTGTGTGAAAAGGGCTTTAACGCTTTGCCGTACCACGCCGGGCTGTCAAATGAGGTGCGCGCATACAATCAACATCGCTTTTTGCAGGAAGAGCGCATCATTATGGTGGCGACCATTGCGTTTGGAATGGGTATAGATAAGCCTAATGTACGTTTTGTTGCCCATCTTGATCTGCCCAAGAGTGTTGAAGCTTATTACCAGGAAACGGGTCGTGCCGGGCGTGATGGGTTGCCCGCTGATGCCTGGATGGTATATGGCCTGCAGGATGTAATCTGGCAGCGTCAGATGCTGGAGTCGTCCAGTGCTGACTGGAGCCACAAACAGGTTGAGCGCCAGAAACTGGAAGCGTTGCTGGGGCTGTGTGAAATCACCAGTTGTCGTCGTCAGGCCCTGCTTGCCTATTTTGGCGAGCAGAATGCACCGGCATGTAATAACTGTGACACCTGTCTGGAACCGGTGCCAGTCTGGGATGGCACTGAAGCCGCGCGTAAGGCGTTATCAGCGGTATATCGCAGTGGTCAGCGCTGGGGGGTGAATCATGTGGTGGACATTCTGCTGGGCCAGAATACTGACAAAGTAAAGGCTCAGGGGCATGACCGGCTCAGTACCTTTGGTATAGGTAAAGATCTGGACCGCAATCAGTGGCGTTCCGTTTTTCGCCAGCTGGTGGCCAGAGGACTGCTGACGGTGGATGCTGAAGGCCATGGCGTATTGCACCTGACGGAATCCTGTCGACCATTGCTCAAAGGTGAGACAACGCTGGAGTTACGACGTGATCCGACGAAAAAACGCCGCGAAAACGTCAGTCGCCGTACCACTCCGGCGACAAAACTGGATGCCCAGGAAAATGCACTGTGGGAAGCACTACGTGCTTGTCGTAAGCAGCTGGCAGATGCTCAGGATGTACCGCCTTATGTAATTTTCCATGATGCCACATTGATGGAGATGGTGATGTATCGCCCGCAGAGCAGGGCGCAGTTCCACCGTCTTAGTGGTGTAGGCGAACGTAAACTGGAGTTATACGCTGATGCCTTTATCAGCGTGATTCAGGCGGCTGACAACCCGGACAAAGAAGACTCCTCGGCTGCTCAGGCAGAAGAGACCTTAGTGCTGTTCCACAGTGGTATGGATGCCGGGCAGATTGCCCGACAACTACGGTTATCTTCCACGGTGATCTATACGCATCTGGCCCGTGCGGTTGCGACTGCTCAATTACCTGTATCTGATGTCGTTGAATTACCGGAATCGGAACGTCGTCACATTGAGCAGGTCATACTGGAATATCGTCATAGCCACGGTGAATCTTTGCGGCCAGTGCATGAAGCATTGGCAGGTAGCTATGACTACGGGGTGTTACGCTGTATTCGTGCTGGGCTGGAAGTGCAGGGTTAAACGATGGAATTACTGACCGTGCTGGGAGACTCACCCTGGGCGCTGTTTGTCAGTGCGTTGATCAGCTCAACACTGTTACCTGGTGGGTCAGAGGCCTTGCTGATATGGCAACTGGAGCAGGCGCTCTATCCAGCCTGGTTACTGCTAATGGCTGCAACATCGGGTAATGTGCTGGGCTCTATGTTGACATTTGTAATGGGGCGCTGGTTGGCTCTTCGCTATCCCTTGCCGCTGAGCGCAGCTGCACCAGAATCAGATAGCAATGTGCTGCAATTGAATAGTGCTACGCAGCAACCAGACAAAGCAATGCAGCGGTCAGATGGCGCAGCCCGGCAGCGAGCACAGCGCTGGCTGGAACGGTTTGGGCCGCTGGCGTTGCTGATGGCATGGTTACCGATTGTTGGTGACCCGCTTTGTCTGATGGCAGGCTGGTTGCGACTGAACTGGGTGTCCAGTCTTGTGATGATTACAGCAGGTAAAACGGTGCGTTACCTGGTTGTAGCGGGTGTTGCGGGGGTTGCTTTGTAAATTTTCGGGCGTGTCGTGTTGTGGGTGTGCTGTACCCGACGCGTTCTTGTTTCTGGCAGGAGGCTATTATGCAACGGTTACGCTCTATTCTTCTGATAGCGCTGTTCTGTGTCCTGTTACTCAAACTGGCATTGCAGATTTCCCTGCCTCACGACTGGCAGACGCCTCTGCGCATCGTGATCTACCCTGTTAATGCTGATGGCAGGCATACCACAGAACAGTACATACAGGCGCTGGATGCAGAGCACTTTTCCTCTATTGCTCGCTTTTTGCACCGTGAAGCCCATCGTTATCAGCTGGATATCGCTCCGGTCAGTGTAGAGCTGGGGCCGATGCTTGCTGCTTCACCGCCCTTGCCACCACAACAGGGCAACGGTGCTGAATATCTTAACTGGAGTCTGAAGATTCGCTACTGGAGCTGGCGCAATCTGCCCGCCGATAGCGGCGATATTCGTATCTATCTGCGGTTATTTTCACCTCACCACCCTGCTCGGCTGGCGCACTCCATTGGTCTCAAGCAGGGGCGTATCGGGTTGGTGAATGGCTATGCCGCGATTGATCTGCAAGCGCAGAATAACTTTGTCACGGCCCACGAGTTGCTGCATACCCTGGGTGCGTCAGATAAGTATGATCTGAATACCCGTCTGCCACTGTTTCCTGAAGGCTATGCAGAGCCACAGCGTCAACCAGCTCTGCCACAACAGCAGGCTGAGATCATGGGAGGCTGGATTCCGGTCACCATTGGCCATGCTGTGATGCCCCGTGGACTGGATGAGGCCATTATTGGCAAAACTACCGCCCATGAGATTGGTTGGTAAATAATGGCTTATGGGTAATTCAGGTCGTATGAACCTGAAAGTTCTGAAGGTTATGGCTTAATCGGGTGTTCTGTCACTGAGAGCGGTTGTTTCATATCCAGTGGCAAGCAGATGGTAAAGCAACTGCCCAGGCCTGGTGTGCTGTTAACAGTAAGAGTGCCACCATGATTGCTGATGATGCTATGGGCGACTGATAGCCCCATACCAGTGCCTTTACCTGGGGGTTTGGTGGTAAAAAACGGGTTGAAAATATCCTTGCAGAGGTTTTCCGGAATACCGCAGCCGTTATCTTCCACTTCAATCACAAGGCAGTCGGCCTGTTGACGGGTGCGCAGTTGAATCTGGCCGTGCTGATCTTCAGTGGCATGGGCTGCATTGATGATCAGGTTCATAAACACCTGGCTCAGCTCGCTGTTGTTTACGGCAACCTCAGGGAGTGGAGGCAGGTCTGTTACGACGCTACAGTGATCTTTGATGGTGTTGTTAACCAGCCGCAATGATGTCTGGATACACTGGTTTATATCAACCTGTTGCCGCTCTCCGGGCCGGGTGCGGGAGAATGTTTTCAGGTTACTGACAATATCCTGTACCCGTATCAGGCCCTCACGCATATCTTCCATCATATCGGGTGCATCTTCGGCCAGAAACGCGAAATCAGCCTGGCTGTCCAGCTGGGTAAAACGCTCGGCTGCACTGGCATTCAGCGTACCCTGTTGTTGCCATTGCTGTACCTGTTCCAGCAATGTCAGTAGTTGCTCGGTGTAATCTGTTAACGCATTCAGGTTACTGAGCACCACCGCTAATGGGTTGTTAATTTCGTGAGCAATGCCCGCTGACAACATACCAATAGTCGCCAGTTTCTCATTCTGTAACATCGCCGCTTGCTGTTGTTGTAAGGTCTGGTTTTGCTGATACAGCTGACGGGTGCTGTTTTCCAGCAGCTGTTCTGCATCCAGTCGTGCCTGTTTTTCCCGTTGTAGGGCTCGTTGATAAATCGCTAGCTCACGGGCAAGGTCGTTATCGTTTGCGCTCATTATGGCTCCAGCGTTATCAGGAATTCGCAGTGGTCTGCACCTTTGTGCATACAGACAGGGTGCTCCAGCTGGTATCTGACCGCGTAATATTCAGCAGCCCCGGCAATTAATCCTTCTGCCAGCATGCAGAGTTTACGAGGAGAACGATATTCAAGTCGCAGTTGCTGTGTGTTGAGTTGTGTGTAGCGAAAGTGAGGCAGCGACGGTTCTTCGTAAAGTTTACGCACCTCGACATGAATAACATCATGCACACTTTTCAGGAAACTGAAAAAGTCGGGTTGTTGCTCGACAAAAACCGGATGTTTTTTTACAAGATTTGAAAACAGATAACTGCCAAAGGCTGTCACCAGTGTATTGAGCGGTATATCCAGCATCTCTGAGGCTCGGCTGGCCAGTTGCACTACCTCTTCGTCTGGATAATTACCGCCAGCGGTATAGATGCCCTGGCTTGCTGGTTGTACATCTTGCAACAGCTGATCCCAGGCAGCCAGTCCAGCCTTTTCGATGACCATCTGTTCCAGAATATTGAATACGATACCTTTCATGCTGTGGCTCCTGAGGGGCGGCGTTATGCTGTTACGGGTGATGCTGTCAATTTGAGTGCCGATGTACAGTTATAGCCCATTGCGTGAGGATACGGCTTCATTTGCCAGTTGTGGCCTGCTTCAGGTCAATAAATCTGAAGCTGCCAGCCCTGGCATTGTCTGGCACTATGATCAGCCTGGCACTATGATCAGCCTGGCATCATGATCCCTGCATGGTAGTGCTGGTGGATGGGGGGGTGACAAGGTTATGGTTTAATAGCCTGCCGGGCCGGATATTCTTTATTTACAAAGATTCTTTATTTACGAGGCTCTTTGTTTACAAGCCTCTGTATTTACGAGTTCCTGTATTGACGAGCCTCTGCTGCGGATCACTGTTACTGGGTGGGTTTTCCTCAGGTCGTTAATCCAGGATTATCAGGTAGAGCAAGGGACAGTGTTGATAAAAGGTGATGCTTATGGAAGCTGCTGATAAAGGTTGTATTCTTCTGGTGGATGATGAAGCTGCCGTACTGCGGGCGCTAAAGCGTATGCTAAAGCCGTCAGGGTACAAAGTGCTGACTGCTGAAAGCGGCCATGAAGGGTTGGCATTAATGGAGCAGGAAAGCGTCAACCTGGTAATTTCTGATATGCGTATGCCACAGATGACAGGCGCGGAGTTTCTTAGCCAGGTGGCGCTGAAATGGCCTCAGACCGACAGAATTCTGCTGACAGGCTACGCTGATCTTGAGTCCACCATCAAGGCGGTAAATGATGGCCGTATCAGCCGTTATCTGAATAAGCCCTGGGATGATGACGAGGTGATAGATGTTGTTCAGCGTAGCCTGCGCGCGGTACAACTGGAACACGAAAACCGTCGTTTACAGGCGCTGACGGAACAGCAGAATGCACAACTGAAAACGTTGAATCAGGGGCTGGAAGAGCAGGTGCAGGCGCGTACAGCGCAGCTGGTTGCTGCGCAGAAAAAGCTTAAAGGTGCCTACGACAACCTCACCGATGGTTACCGGGCAACTATCAGGGTATTTGCAACGCTGGTACAACGGCGCATGCATGAGAGCCATGAAGAGGCTCAGCAGCTGGGACGGCTCATTTTGCGATTGGGCCAGCAGCTGGCACTGGAACCTGCCGAACTTAAGCAGCTTAACTATGCCTGGATGCTGCGTAATGTCGGTAAAGCCAGTTTCGACGACAGCCTGATCCATACCCCTTATGCGCTGCTGGAGCCTGACGATCAGCGCCTGTTTCATAAGCACCCGCTGCTGGCTCATGCCTCGATTCTGACAATTCGTCCGCTTGATCTGGCGGCAACCCTGATTCGTCAGCATAAAGAATATCTGGATGGCAGTGGTTATCCAGAGCAACGCCAGGGCGTTGATATCGATCCCAGAGCACAGATTCTCTGTGTTGCGAACGATTATCGTGAACTTGTTGCAGGGCTGTTACTGAAACGCCCTCTAGGTTCGGAAGAAGCGCTGGCTTATCTGAAAGAGCATGCCGGGGTGCGTTATCGTGCTGATGCTGTGGCGGCGCTGGAAGCGTTACTGCCACAGATGGCTCGTGAAGGCGATATGCAGCATGATGGCCGCATCACAACGGCTGAAATGACGATGGGTATGGTATTAACCCGTGACCTGGTAAGTGAGCAGGGTATCCTGTTGCTGACGCGAGGGTTCCGTCTGGATGATACTGCCATGATACGTGTGCGAGAGCTTGAGGCTAATCTGGGTGAAACGTTTGAGCTTTATGTTCAGCGTCGCTGAGCCGGAGAGACCATGAAAAAACTGTTACTGGTGGATGATGAGCAGTGTGTTTTGAATGCGTTGCGTCGCCGCCTGCGTCAGCTGGATGTTGAAGTGACAGCGGTTGCTGATGTTCAGCAGGCATTGAGTCTGTGTCAGCAACAGCAGTTTGAACTGATCATCTCTGATCAGCGTATGCCACAGATGGAAGGGACAGATTTCCTGCGGGAGGTGCGCCCACTACAGCCATCAGCTCGCTGTATTCTGCTCAGTGGTCATAGTGACTTTGACGCGGTTACCCGTGCTTTCAATGATGGCATTATCGAGCAATTTATCGCCAAGCCCTGGCAGGATGCTGAACTGCTACAGACATTGCGTCAGCTATTAGGGCTGGATGTTCAACCACTGGCCAGTGGTTGTCAGCTGTTTCATCGAATGCTGAGTGCTGACGCGGGGATGCACCGTTGTTTTGAGCAGATTCGCCGCCTGGCAGCCGCCAATGCGCCGGTATTTATTTATGGTGAAACGGGCACTGGCAAAGAGTTAGCAGCGCGTGCAATTCATCAGGAAAGCAGCCGTAGTCGGGCGCCTTTTGTTGCGGTCAACTGTGCTAACTTCAGTGAACAGCTGATGGAGTCAGAGCTGTTTGGTCACCGTAAAGGGGCTTTTACCCATGCGGTCGCCGACCGGGCTGGTTTGCTTGCAGAAGCAGATGGAGGGACGCTGTTTCTGGATGAAGTTACTACGTTACCTCTGGAGTTGCAGGCACGTCTGTTACGTGTTTTGCAGGAACGGGAGTACCGTCCTGTCGGTAGCAACCAGCTACACCGTTTTGATGTGCAACTGATCTCTGCTTCATCCACTCGCCTGTCTGAAGCGGTTGAACAGGGCTTGTTTCGGGCTGATTTGCAATACCGATTAGAAGTCTTGCCGCTAGACCTGCCGCCATTGCGCGCTCGCGGTGATGATGCGGTACTGCTGTTTGAGTATTATCTGAATCAGTTGTCACCGGGTAAAAGATGGAGTCTGGCAGCCGCTGCCGCGCAGCAACTGCGACAATACTCATTTCCAGGTAATGTTCGCCAGCTTTACAACTTTGTTCAGTATACGGTTGCCATGGCCGCCTCGTCAGAGGTGCAGCCCTGTGATCTGCCTCAACATCTGATGCAGCGGGTTGATGAAACGACATCGTGTCATTTGAAAGCCACGGCTGATGTACTTTCTCTGGATATGCTGGATGTTGAGGGGTTACGTGCCTTACTGGATCAGCATAACAATAACCGCACTGCGACAGCTGCCAGATTAGGTGTTAGCCGCATGACACTCTGGCGGCGTATGAGTGCTTTAGGGTTGATCTGAGGCTGTACCTAAAGGTATTTATTTTTCATCGTTGTTACAGTTTTTACGGGCAGGTGTAACAGCTGTAACAGCGGTGTATCAACTGTTACAGCCCACACTGTAACATCGGCTGTAACGTCCTTTCTGTTTTTGCCAATTTTCATATTAACTTATTGAAAAAAAACAGCTTTATTTAGTTGGCATAAATCTCGCTTTTCCCTTGGTACGATCATCATGACTTGAAGCATTGCCTGGTAGATACCAGGCATGCCGGTGTTACCAGTTCGTGTGAGCGTCGCCTTTCTGCTTATGAAATGGTTGTGTGAGATTGCTATCTGGCGGTTTGTCACAATCAGACCCATAGTGACAGCAGAGTTATGGGTGGTCCTCAGTCAGTTGTTACAGCTGAGTGTGGGTCACCCGCCTTTTCGCGACAGGAACTGGAAAGGGAAGGAGGGATTCCGATGACTGCACTGCTGCGTACACTTTCGTTGACTGCTTTGTCTGCTGCTCTGATTGCATTGCCAGTAAATGCCAGCTCGATGTCTGAACAGACAGCTGTCATCTCTGCTGATCTGGCGCACACTGTGGCACCGTCACCTTCCGTTATACAGGTTCTACCACAACTGGCCGATACATGTACCCGTGAGAGTCGTCGTCCTATTCGTGAAGTACTGTCCGGGCGTTGTACCGAGGAAACGCCTCCCCATTACTTTGCCGATACCAGCGATGCTGCTGGTATACCGCAGCTCGCAGCTGTGTTACCTGACTGTAATTGTCGGTTGGAGCAGGACGAACATGGCCATAGTGTGTTACGGCTGAGCCTGCCTCTGGTTACCTTGCCGGTTGTGCCGGAAACAAAGTCTCCTGCTGTGCCCGCAGTATTCCGTCCTGACCTGAAAGATCATCGCAGTGTGGCGCATATTCTTTGAATCGAGTACAACAGTGGTATCAGGCAACACTTGATCGGTTGCCTGGCAATCTGGAGTACTGATTATGTTGAAACTGGTTGGCTCAGTGCCTTCCCCTTATGTACGCCGTCTTCGCTTATGGCTTGATGGTGTAGATCACGAATTTGCTGCAATTGATATTTACAGTCCTGAAGGTCGAGCCGAGCTGGAAAAATATAACCCAGCGATGAAAATCCCTATGCTGCTGGATGGTGAACAGCCAGTGTATGATTCCGGGGTTATTTTCCGCTATCTGTCTGAAAAACTGGCACGGCCAGCCCTGAGCGTTACTGAGGAAAACCAGCTGACGCTGGTGGATGCCTTTCAGGATGCGTTGATTTTGCTGTTCTATGCTGAGCGTTCCGGGTTGGACCCGCAGCAGGACGTGATGATCTGTACTTTGCAGCGTGATCGCCTGGAACGGGTATTGCCATTACTCAGTGAGCAGGTGGAAGCGGGGGCGTTTAATGGCTGGAGTTACCCGGCAATCAGCTTATACACCGTGCTGGATTGGGCTGATTTCCGCCAGCGCCTTGCATTGGATGACTGGCCTGTCTTGAAAGCGTTCCGTGACAACCATCAGCAACAGCCACAAGTTGCTGAAACAGACCCGCGTTAACCGGCTTTTGGTGACTAAGGCAGGCTTAAGTCTGGTCAGTACGGGGCCTGTTCGGGTGCCCCATACTGGCTGGGCAACGGAGCAGAGGTCACGCGTCCTGCTGCTCCAGTAGTTCACGAATCTGCTTTACAACTTTTGTTGGCAGGCGACGCAGGGTGATGGTCTGATTTTCTTCATCAAACTCAATCTCTTTGTTTGAGTTCATCTCCCCCAGTGCCTTACGGCTGAAATCCAGTTGCCAGTTATCCGCTTTGGCTTTCATTTTGGCCAGCCGGTTGATGGTGCTGGTATGGGGCTGAAACTCCTGGCTGACTTCGTATGGTTCACCGTTGGCAAACTTGCTGAAACTACCCGTGCCTTTCTCTTCCAGCGTTTCTGCGGGTAGATAGTTATCAAACACCTGGTCAATTTCGTTCAGGCTTGCACTTTGTTTTTCACCACGCTGACGCTCAAGGTAACTGACAACATCCTCCACCACCTGATCTTTTTGTTCATATAACTGGTGCTCATTACAGAAATCACGGGCGGCCCGGATCAGCTCGCCAGTCGATTTACGAGATGGGGTGACGCTGGTACAACCAAAGGCGCGCGAGAAGTATTGTGTAATATCATCTTTTTTCTGACTGCCGATGAAGCTCAGATAGCTATCACGACCTTGGCGGAAACTGGTCATATTGATGCGTGCCGCCTGGTGTAACTGGTCCAGATTGATCTGTTCAACACGGGTTGGTTGCAGCTGATCATTCAGTGCCAATGCTTCGCGGTTACGTACCAGTGCAATCAGCAGGTAGTCGTAATGCTCATCGCCATACTGGGCAAAAATAATATAACCGCCCCCGGCTGCGCTGGCGGCCGGGTCAGACAGAGTACGCGCCAGCTCAGCCATGCCGTTATCGGTCAGTTCAAGAAAATCCTGCGGCGCGCTATCGCTGCTGGTATAGGCTTCAAATGCTGAGATAAACGGGTATGCCTCCGGAGTTTCCAGGTCAAAAGCACCATGTGTAAGTGAACTGCGACGACTGAATGCACTGAGTAAGCCCTCAAACAGATTTTCTGCCATAGCGCTCTGGCTGTCGGTCAGCCCACCATGTTCGCCAATCTGCACCTCAGTCTCGTCGACCTCTTTGAGCAGTTCCCGGATAACCAGATGTCTGAGTGTCATATCCATGTGCATTTCCCCGTTGTTGGCCTGTAATCGTTAATCTTTACTGTGGGCTGATAGCGGTTGAGGCTGATTCAGGCGGCGATTTTAAGCTACCACCGACAATGGGCATAGCACCTGTACCACTACAGTGTGATTTTCCTTCTTGAAACCCGCAAAAAGTCAGGGGTTGTGTTGTACTGATGTCTGTGTATACTCGGCTCAAGCATCAGGAGAAGGGCTGACGTCCTCGCCAACCTGCCAGACTTGGGCAAGGTGGTTGCTGAAGCAGAAAGCTGACAGGCACTTGATTTGTAAAAGCCAGTTTCAGTACGGTCTGCTTCAGAGATGCGGTCGCTACCGACAATCAAGCAAGTCATTCAAGACACGCCCAGGTAAGCTCCGCTCCACGTCAGCTCCCACTGTTTTTAATCTCTGATTATCTTGATCTCTGATTATCCGAAACCGGGAGCACATCATGTTTGAAGCACATCAGTTCGAAAACCGTTCATTTACGCTATACAGCGCGGACAATGACGCGGTTGAACCCTCTTTAGCTGTCGTATCCAGTTCTGCTGTCTCTGACGCCCAGTCATCATCGTCTCGGCCATCAGCGCTGTTGTTGCCTGAACCGCTGCATCTGATCCATAGCCGTACCCTTAGCCCGCTCTATATCTGGTTTGTGGAAGGCAAACGGAAAGATCGCACGGGTATTGCCCGACGTACCTGGTGGGTACAGGTTGAGTACCGTCGGGCTGATGGTAGTCATGGCCTGCATCGGCTGGAATTACCCGTCTGCCAGGCAATAGACCCGACTCTGTGGCAGCATTTGACCGAGCTTGAACTGGGTGATCTTTGCCCGCTACAGACCCGAGCTGCCCCGGTCGGGTGTTGAGTCAGGTATACTCGCTGCTGTTTTGTAATTTGCGTTAAACCCGCCTGAACTCGCTGGAGTAACTGACTATGGCACTGAAGCCAACGATCTATAAAGCCGACTTCAATCTGGTTGATATGGATAACAACTGTTTTGAAACGCTGAAGCTGACACTGGCACAGCATCCGTCAGAAACCCTGGAACGTATGATGGTGCGTCTGCTGGTGTTCGGTTTGAACTATCATCCTGATCTGGCGTTTACCAAGGGGCTTTCAACCCAGGATGAACCTGATCTGTGGCAGATCAGCCCGGATGGTCGTATCGAACGCTGGATTGAACTGGGCCAGGCGTCCCCTGAGCGTATCCGCAAAGGCGTCAGCCGTGCTGAACAGATTGCGTTGTATGCTTATGGTAGTGAAGCTGATGTCTGGTGGCCTAAGCATCAGCTGGCATTTGCAGAACTGCCAAAACTGAACGTGTTTCGTTTTGATCACAACCAGGTAAAGCAGCTGAGGGCTTTTG
This sequence comes from Marinobacterium sp., assembly GCA_025800125.1. Taxonomy (GTDB): domain Bacteria; phylum Pseudomonadota; class Gammaproteobacteria; order Pseudomonadales; family Balneatricaceae; genus Marinobacterium_C. The sequence goes on along the minus strand of JAOXSF010000124.1, from coordinate 546 downwards.
TAAATCGCACCATGGAGTTGACTCTCACCATTACGGATGGTGAGTTATACCTGACTGGAGAAGGGCAGGAGCTGACCTTGCAGGTTGAAACGCTGCTGGTACGGGATTGAGTAGTTATGAGCATGTGCTCAGTTGATCAGGAATGACTGAAAATCAGAAAACTGGAACCTTTTCTCTGTATAAGTGCCATACTTTTTACACGGGCATTATCTGAATGCCGCGAGTGCCATGGAGTGTAGAGTGATTATTCGGGCCTGATCTGAGTGTAGATCAGGCCTTTTTTTGTATTAGCCTGGTGGCAGGGTTGTTTTTATCCAGGCGTGTCATGATCTGGTAAACATAAAAAAGGGCGCTCGTTGAGCGCCCACTAACGTATTCCGCTAAAAGGGGAACTATCAGCCGAATTGGTTCATCGTGTTGTCTTCACCCGCCGCTTTCAGTGCAGCGTCGCCGGAGAAGTATTCTTTGTGGTCGTCACCCATGTCAGAACCGGCCATGTTCTGGTGACGTACACAGGCGATGCCCTGACGGATTTCTTTACGCTGT
>JAOXSF010000123.1 GCA_025800125.1 Marinobacterium sp. | reverse complement strand
AGTGAGTGTGGTGTCACTCACGACCGCGATGTAAACGCGGCCAGGAATATACTTGCGGTCGGGCTGGGCCGTCCTGTCGAGGGAAAGGTAGCGGTGTAAGCCGCCCTGGTCTTTGAGCTGTAATGGCTCCTGGAATCCCCTTCGTTCACGGAGGGGAGAAGTCAAGGGAATGCACCACAGCATCGTGATGTGAACAAAACAACAGCTTTATTTGAAATTAATTCTCATTAACACATTGACATCAACGCAGATGCAATTGATAATGATTATCAAATCAAGTTGTTGATTAATATCCTTGTTCAACAGGCTCTGGAGGCTCAAGAACCGGAAATTTTGTTCATTCACGATCTCACCTCACCTCATCTTTTTTCGGCAGCCCCCTCTGGCTGCCGTTTTTTTACTTGTCTCAGATACCCACTGCACAACAGTCATGCAGGTACAGAACCCCCTGGTCAAGATTCTCGTTATCCACCTGCCACTGGATGATTCCAGTCAGCCCCATCCGTTATAATCGCCACCACGCATATAATGACAGCAACCACGGTTGCCCGGGCCACCGAATGACTGGAGAACTCTGAAATGAACCACGAACTGCAACGCCTGCAACCTTACCCATTCGAAAAGCTGACCGCGCTGAAAAACGCGGTAACACCACCGACTGAGCTACCTCATATTGCGCTGTCTATTGGTGAACCCAAACATCCGGCACCGGCATTTGTCGCCCAGACCATGGTTGATAACATGGATAAGCTGGCCAATTACCCGACCACTAAAGGTCTGCCGGAGCTACGTCAGGCGATCAGTCACTGGGCAGAAAAACGTTTCTCACTGAACGAAGGTAGCCTGAACCCCGAGCACAACGTCCTGCCAGTCAATGGCACCCGTGAAGCGATTTTTGCCTTTACCCAGGCTGCGGTAAACCGTGCTGACGATGCTCTGGTATTATCACCAAACCCGTTTTATCAGATCTATGAGGGTGCTGCATACCTGGCCGGTGCTGAGCCATATTATCTCAACTGTGATGCTGGCAACGGCTTTATCCCGGATTACGACGCCATCAGCGATGACATCTGGCAACGTTGTCAGTTGCTGTTCCTGTGCTCACCAAGTAACCCCACTGGCGCGGTAACCGACCTGCCCACACTGAAAAAGCTGATCGCTCTGTCTGATCAGCACGACTTCATTATTGTGTCGGATGAGTGCTATTCAGAAATCTACCTTGATGAAGACAACGCACCTGTAGGCCTGCTACAGGCCTGTGCTGAGATGGGTCGTGACGATTACAAAAACTGCATCGTTATGCACAGCCTGTCCAAGCGCTCCAATCTGCCGGGCTTGCGTTCGGGCTTCGTCGCCGGTGATGCAGCACTGTTGGGGCCATTTCTGCAATACCGTACCTATCACGGCTGCTCCATGCCAATCCAGACCCAGTTAGCGTCTATCGCTGCCTGGAATGATGAAGCCCACGTACTGGATAATCGCGACCAGTACCGTAAGAAATTTGCAGCTGTACTGGAAATTCTCTCACCAGTTATGGATGTAAAAGCCCCGGACGCCAGCTTCTATCTATGGGCCCCGACCCCTGTTTCAGATGAAAAATTCGCTCAAGGGCTGTTTGAGCAACAACACGTTACCGTACTGCCAGGCAGCTATCTGAGCCGTGAAACAGCGGGAGAGATACCTGGCGCAAATTATGTGCGCATGGCACTGGTAGCAACGATTGAAGAGTGCGTGGAAGCCGCAGAACGCATCCGCATCTATGTAGAAAGCTTGCAAGGATAAGAAAGCCTGCTGGGAGAGAAGGCGTCCGCAAGGTTAAGTGAAAAGCCAGTCGCGCTGTTGTATTAGCCACTATCTACCGGACACGGCTGACCTGACACAGCACCAGATGGCCTGGCACTTAGCGTCAGGCGGTTCAATTGAATGTTCGATAATCGCTAAAGATTATCGAACTTCTGCCGCTTTAATTTGTCCGATCACATGGAATTGTTCAGGATAAAGCTATGCAGACCCGATTCAACCATGAAACCGAATGCCCGTTGAGCCATTTCAGCACAGCTGCGCGTTTGCGCCATCAGGCCAGACAGGATCAACGTCGCCAGGCACTTCTGGCTGCTTATGCAGAGCGCGTTGCAAAACTCAAAAACCAGCGTCAACAGCGCGTTGACCAGGCATTGCCCGCCCTGCTGGAAAAATTTGGCATCAGTTGCGATGCTCGTGCAGCCTGATCTGGCTGCACTACCCCTTGCTGATAGCCTGACCAGCCCTCCCGACCAAACCGACCAACCTCTTCCTCTATTTGTCCCTTTTTTTCAGGTCATAACGATAAACGCTTGTGCTCATATAACGCTTTTGTGCGTATAACACGGCCATTCATAATAAAGATTTTCTTCATACAGCCGTTTTATTGCTCTGATCAAAGCATTTATCAGGACGACAATATGCAGCTGAATGCCCCCGGAACACCTGATCTGATCGACCAGTTTCGCGACAAATCCCGTGCAGCTTATCAGGTACGCACTCAGGCCAGACAGGCGACGATGCAGGCAGCGACGCTTGACGCTTATCGCTCCCGGCCAACGCTGTCGACAGCTACAGATCAGCAATATCAGACGCCCCAATTGCGGACAGAACAATCAGATATCCGCTCTCAACAGAGCAACACTGAACAGACCTCACCGCATGAGGCTAAAAACGCTTTTGCCGACCTTGCTTCCAGCAGCGACACCCGCAAAGCGGCAGCTGCCGCGCGGGTACAGTTTCTGAAAATGCAGGTGGCAATGATGAAGCAACTGGCCTCCTTCGCCACCGGCGAAGAAGCTCAGGCCATTATGCGACGGTTGAAACACATTGCAGGCCAGTTACGCGCCGCTGTTGCACAATACGCTCAGGCTGGCGGTGGCGGTACAGCAGGCAATGCTGGCGCCAGCGGTAGCGTCGCAACGTCAGGCCAGACGACAGACTCTCGACAGAACACCGAAGCAATCTCGGCAAAAGCACTCTCAGGCACATCTGCCAGCCAGAACGGTTCAACAACAGAGCGTACAGAAGCCACCCGGGCAGAACCGGAAACAACGACAGAAACAGCCAGCACAGCCACACCCAGAGAGGCCCAGGCCACATTACAGAACGACAACCATAACCAGCAGCAAGAAAAGTCGCGCGACCAGGACTTCATTGATGAGGTCAAAAAATTGAAAGCGGAAATAGAACAGTTGATGCGCCAGGCGCAACGCACATTACGCCGGGAAGCCAGCGAGCATAAACAGCAACAGCTGCAACAGAACCTCCACAGTGTGGATAAACTGCTGGCAGAAATCAGCCAGAATCAGAATTCCGGCACCAGTTCTGTTCCTTCACAGCTGGTCCAGACAGCATACAGTGCCAACCTGACCACCGGCATCATCAGTGATATACAGGTTAATCTGAATACCCCGAACGTCAATATCAGTACCTGATCTCAAGCGCTATCTGCCATTTGCTGACGGTTGACTTATCCCACGAAAACAGTCGGTTATTGCTGATCCCTACCGCCCCCTCTGGTATGCTATCGCACTTCTGCATATCAGAGGTTTATCATGAGCACAGCGTCCCTCGCACAGCCGGTAATGTACGGCATCAAGAATTGCGACACCATTAAAAAAGCCCGTAAGTGGCTGGAAACCAATGGCGTGGATTACCAGTTTCACGATTACCGTGCCGATGGTCTGGACGAAGCTCAACTCACGGCCTGGGTGAAAGAACTTGGCTGGGAAGTACTGCTGAACAAGCGCGGTACCACCTGGCGCAGCCTGCCTGATGAAGTGAAAAACACAATTGATGAAACCTCCGCAATTCAGGTAATGCTGGAAAACCCGGCAGCGATCAAACGTCCACTGCTGGACTGTGGCCAACAACGCCAGGTCGGCTTCAAAGCAGCAGACTACGAAACACTGTTCAGCTGATAACAGCACTGACGTAACCTGACATAACCATTTTATTACCGGTAGTACCCCGCTATTTTTAGCTAGCCGGTGTGCTACCAACAGATTGACTGACCACTTACTGATTACTCAAGGGAGCTATCCTGATGGCGAATTTTGCGCTGGGCCTGGGTGTAGGCACTAAATCTTCCGCTGGCGACTGGCTGGAGGTGTACTACAACGCACCGGTTAAAGACGCGGGCGATGCACTAGTCAACGCCGCAAAAGCGGTGGGTTACGAAGGCGATAACGCAGCGATTGAGCTGGATAATGCTGCCCTGGCAACACTGGAAGCAGCACTGCGCGAGGCAGGCGAAACATCTCAGGCTGAGGTCGCATCCACCCTGCAAGGCACAGAACAACCGCTGGTACTGTGTGTACTGGAAACAGACAGTGCACCGGCGACGACTGCCGAGGTGTATCTGAAACTGGCAATGCTGTCCCACCGCCTGGTACAGCCGCACGGACTGGACCTGTCTGGCATGTTCGGCCTGCTGCCAAACGTTGCCTGGACCAGCGAAGGCGCGATCTCCATGGACGATCTGCCAAAACGTCAGCTACAGGCTCGCGCTGCTGGCCGTGTACTGGATGTACAGTCTGTGGATAAATTCCCGAAAATGACCAACTACGTGGTACCTGAAGGTATCCGTGTTGGTGATGCTTCCCGTATCCGCCTGGGTGCGCATGTCGGTGAAGGCACCACTGTAATGCACGAAGGCTTCATCAACTTCAACGCCGGTACTCTGGGTGTATCGATGGTTGAAGGCCGTATTTCTGCAGGTGTTGTCGTTGGCAACGGCTCCGATATTGGTGGCGGCGCCTCTACCATGGGCACACTGTCCGGTGGTAACAACGTGGTAATCTCGGTTGGTGAAAACTGTCTGCTGGGTGCCAACGCAGGCCTGGGTCTGCCACTGGGTGATCGCTGTACACTGGAAGCAGGTCTGTATGTAACAGGCGGCTCCAAAGTGACCGTACTGGACGATCAGAACAACGAAGTTCAGGTTGTCAAAGCAGCGGAACTGGCCGGTAAACCTGATCTGCTGTTCCGCCGTAACTCCCAGAACGGTCGCATTGAGGTGAAAACCAATAAATCTGCAATTGAGCTGAATGAAGAGCTGCACAAGCACAACTGATCTGTACCTGACACCTGTTTGCAGGTGTATTGCTGTGACCGACGCCCGGCCCCGCCGGGCGTTTCGCTGTCTGTCCTGCCATCTCTGACTGCACCCGTATCGGCCGCTGATCAGAGCCTAAACCCACAGGAACTCCCATGCCACATACTACGCCAACAATCGAACTGGCCCAGGCCCTGATCAGCCGCCCCTCTGTAACCCCTGACGACGCGGGTTGCCAGGCGATGCTGATTGAGCGGCTGGAGAAACTGGGCTTTGTCTGCGAAACACTGCAATTTGAAGAGGTCACCAACCTCTGGGCCCGTCGTGGCACAGCAACACCGCTGTTCTGCTTTGCCGGTCACACCGATGTTGTACCCACAGGCCCGGAAGAGAAGTGGAGCCAGCCACCCTTCGCTGCCAACATTGAACAGGGCATGATCTGGGGCCGTGGTGCAGCTGATATGAAAGGGTCTATTGCCGCTTTCATGACTGCACTGGAACGCTTTATCGAACATCACCCTGATCATCCGGGCTCAATTGCATTACTGATTACATCGGATGAGGAAGGCCCGTTTATTAACGGTACTACCCGTGTGATTGATCATCTGGAAGCGCGCAATGAAAAAATTGACTGGTGCATCGTTGGCGAACCCACCAGCACCGCCAAAGTGGGCGATGTCATCAAGAATGGCCGGCGCGGCTCCATCAGTGGTAAATTGACAGTACGTGGCAAACAGGGCCACGTGGCATATCCACATCTGGTTGTTAACCCGATTCACAAAGCGTCCCCGGCACTGGCAGAACTGTCCGCCGAAGTATGGGATAACGGCAATGACTTCTTTCCACCCACCAGTTTTCAGATTTCCAATATTCATGCCGGTACGGGTGCCACCAATGTTGTACCAGGCCATGTAGAGATTGACTTCAATTTCCGTTTTTCCACTGAAGTAACAGCAGATGAACTGAAAAAGCGCGTATGCAATATTCTGGAGAAACATAACCTGGACTGGGACATTGACTGGGTACTGTCTGGCCACCCATTCCTGACCGCAGCGGGCTCTCTGGTTGAAGCCTGCCAGGCTGCAATCAAGGGCATTACCGGTCTGGAAACTGAACTTTCCACCTCTGGCGGCACCTCTGATGGCCGCTTTATCGCTCCCACCGGGGCCCAGGTGGTTGAGCTGGGGCCCATCAACGCAACCATTCATCAGATTGATGAACGGGTCAGCGTGAACGATCTCAATACCCTGTCCGATCTCTATGAAAATATTCTGGCTCGCCTGCTGAAGTAAACCAATGACTGAACAGACCCTCGCCTGCCCGGTGTGCCGGGCCGCACTGATTCGTACCGATAACAACCTGCGTTGCAGCGCAGGACACAGTTTTGACCGTGCCCGTCAGGGCTACTGGAACCTGCTGCTGGCCCATAAAAAGCGTAGCAAGGACCCTGGCGATAACGCCACCATGGTGCAGGCACGTCACAACTTTCTGGAACAGGGTTACTACCAGAGGTTATCCGACGCTGTGAATAAAATGGCGGTAAGCGCACTTAACGGCAACCTGGAAGCTGTTCATCAGCCAAAGGTGACGGATATGGGCTGCGGCGAGGGTTATTACACAGAACGGCTACACTCCAGTCTTGTGGAAAACCTGACCTGTAATCAACTTCGAGAAAATTATCCACAACCTTGCCCACCCACTGTCAGTGCGCTGGATATTTCCAGACACGCAATCAAAGCAGCCTGCCGTCGGACAAAAGCGATACAGTGGATAGTCGCCTCCGGTGCCGATATGCCACTGGCTGATGACTCGCAGGATCTGCTCTGCGTACTGTTCAGTCGACTGATGCCAGACGCTTTTGCCAGAGTGCTCAAGCCAGGCGCTCACCTGCTGATTGCATGGCCTGGTGAAAATCATCTGATTGAGCTGCGCAAAGAGATCTATGACGAAGTCCGCCCTTCGCGCTTTGATCCGATCACTCAGCTGAATGAGCAGTTTAAAGCGATAGAGCAGCAGCAGATCCGTTATCCATTCACCCTGCAAAGTCAGGAAGACATTCAGGCATTACTGGGAATGACGCCTCATAGCCAGCGTATGGCCAGCGACAGACGTGCCCGACTGAATGCCCTCAACAGCCTGCCACTGACGCTGGATGTTAATCTGGCTTTACTACGTAAGCGTAAGCCTCTCTGTAACAGGTGAAGAACCAAAAATAAACAGCCATGCTGAAAACCTTACTGAAACGACTCAGGCATACACTGCTGGCACGTGCAGACCGTCCCCGAGAAAACTTCCGGCTAATGATGGCTGGCTTTATTACATTTATGGTGGGCGGCGCGCTGGTTGCTGGCAGCGGTCTGCTACTGAATGCCTCATTGCTGCAAGAACTACTGGCAGCAGTGGGCTTGATCATGATGGGTGGCGGTATCATACTGGCCGCGCTGGGCTACATCAGCCTCAGCCTGTTGCGCCTGTTGCGCTTTTTTATTGATGACCTCCCTGAGAACCAGGCTTCCCATGACAGAACAACGCCACCCTGATATTGAGATCTACATCAAAAGCCGCTCTGTTGAACAGATCGAAACCTGGCTGGGCACGCTAGGGGACGTTACCCGACTCAACAGCAAAGGTCTCACACATGACTATACTGTACTGATGGATGGCCAGCTCGTGCCTGTTATGCTGCATGAAAAAGTGGCAGGTAAAGCCTGGTTAAGCCTCTGGTTCAAAGAAAATCTGACACCATGGGCTCAGGATCTCGGCTGCGCACATGCAGCAGCTACTGCCATGGAAACTCAGATTCGCTGTGTGGCAGCAGGCTGGAATGACGGCGATGAGCCTGATGAGTACTGGAAAGTAGAAAACGGCCAGCAGGAAAAGATTATCTGGCGTAGTTAAAGAGCCTGGTTAAAGGTTCATAGCGCTTAAAAATCAGAACGATGTAAAGCCAGTAGGCACATACCGCTGAAATCTGATAGATGAAACCGGATGTTACTTCTGGTTATAACTTGAACAGTATTTTTCAGCACTGCATACTGATTACATAAGCGATTGCCACAGCCATGGCCTATCAGGCATGACATCACGCAATTAAGCAAAGACAGGATTTTGATTATGAGCGGACTATTCAACCCAATCGCAGCGGCATCAGCCGTTGCAGCCAATACCCTGTCCGGAGTATCTGGTTCGATCCAGGACAGCAGCAATGGCGACCCGGTACCTTCAGCGATCGTCAACGTTGGCCCACATAGTACTGCCACTGACGCCAACGGCCATTACGACATTTATGCTTTTGTGCCACCCGGCACAGTCATGACAATTAATGCCAATGGCTACAACGGTACAACACGCACTGTAAGCAGTGGCGTTGTCAATGCAGCACTGACCCCCAGCCGTTAGAGAAAGATAACATTGCTGCTGCTTACACGGTCAGAGGCAGGCAAAGCAGTCAACCTGCTTTCAGTTATGCTGCCGCGCTGCCCATTGCTGATAACCCACTGCAATAATGATCAATAGCAACCCGGCATAGGTTGCCAAGTGAATCTGCTCACCCAGCACCTGACTGATAAATACCAGTGACAGAAAGGGAGACAGAAAAATCAGATTACTGACCCGACTGGCGTGCGTCGCTTTTTTCATCGCCCCAAGCCATAAAATAAACGCAACTCCCATCTCAAATATGCCAACATAAGCAGCCCCAGCCCATCCCTGCCACGTGGCTTCGAAACCATCAGTAGCAGCAACCAGCACCAGTACCAGAGGCAAGCTGATCAGGAAGCTGATCAATAATCCCAACGTCGGAGGTGCATCGCAGCGGGTATTAAATATCCAGTACAATGCCCACAGCAGGGTACTGAACAGCGCCAGCACCACTCCCAGTGGACTATCAAACTCCAGCGCCAGCAGATCACCTTTTGTAGAAATCACCACAACTCCAAGGTATCCCAGCATAAGCGCAACTGTATCAGAGCGCTGCAACGGCTGCTTTAACAGCGGTACAGCCAGCACCGATAACATCAGCCCCCAGGTGTAATTCAGAGGCTGTGCCTGCTGAGCCGGAAGTAAATCATACGCCTGAAACAGTACGGCATAATACAGGCAGGGGTTAATTACCCCCAGCGCCAGAAACAGACCCGGCGTGCGACAAAAACACGGCAGTAATAGCCGCCACTGATGTTGCACCGTTACCGCAGCAGACAATACCAGCACCGAGAAAAAGGTTGCCCCGGCCAACAACTGGAAAGGTGTCAGATATTGCAGCGAAAGTTTGAATGCCGTAGCAACAGTCGACCAGCACAAAACAGCCAGCGCCCCCAGCAACATCGCCTGACGCTGGTTCTTTTCAGCGGGCTGAGCAACCATACAAAATACTCCCGTTATTAAAACAGCAGGGCTACCCATGGATTACTGTTTCAGTCGATATAAAAGAGACTGCCAGTATTCAGAAAAAATACCCGCTTGCAACAGACACCAACAAGATGAACCAGGCTCACAACCAGAACCCGGGCAGCAGGGAATACATGAGAAAAACCCAGCACTGGCGATAAGCACAAATGAATACAAGGAGGACGATAACGGGAGAAAACTGAAACTGAATATGAATCAGGCGCTGACAGAGATCTGCTGTCGAGAGATCGCAATTTCATCCAGCATCAACTTGCCAGCCGACATCAATGATACCTTGGCAAAGTCATCAACAGCACGATGACGACCGCGTGGCAATTCAGACTCAACCGTAATATGACTGACCAGGTAAGCATAGTCACCCGCCAGACCATCATTGATAGAATGATTCAGACGATCAACCACTTGAGGAGTATGCAGCTCGTTTGGGTCAATGTAGCTGTCCTGTTCAGGCTCAGGTAGTTGAAAGTCACCGCCATTGCGTGACGATTCGGGGCGATAATATTCCTGATTAGTTGAGATCAGACTCAGCAGCATGGAAAACTGCGCACCGTTACCCCCCTGAACCGCAGAGGTCAGGTTACCGGTGAAGCTTTCGATACGATTCGTAATGCGATCAGTCTGCATTGTTCGCTACCACTGGTGATCTCTTCTTGTATATGATTTTGCCATACACGACCCATTCCCCGTTATGTCGGCCACAGGGTAGAATGCTTTAACTTTTTTTCACTTTTCTATCAGCCGCTATGCCGCTGTCATAACAGGATAATAACTCATGGGCCGATGGCGACCACCGCAACCACGAAGCTCCAAGTATATCACAGCTGACGGTTATCACCGGCTGAATAACGAGCTGAAGCATCTCTGGAAGATCAAACGCCCAGAGGTAACCCAGGCCGTCAAGGAGGCTGCAGCCCAGGGCGACCGCTCCGAAAATGCTGAATATATCTACGGCAAAAAGCAGTTGCGCGAAATCGACCGGAGAGTGCGTTACCTTTCAAAACGGCTGGAAAATATCAAGGTAGTAAATCAGATTCCTGCCGATCAGAACACCGTATTCTTTGGTGCCTGGATCACGCTGCTGGACGAAGAAGATAACGAAAAACGCTATCGCATTGTTGGCCCGGATGAAATTGGCGATGCTGAAGGCTATATCAGCATGGATTCTCCCCTGGCAAAAGCTGCGCTAAAAAAGCGACTGGGTGATGAGTTCGAACTGGAAAAGCCAGATGGCAGTGTAGTCTGGTATGAAATTACCCAAGTGGAATATGAACGCTACCAGCAGTTTTAAGTCAGCAGCCTGATATGAAGTTGAGTACCAGCATCATCAGGAGCAGGGCTGATGATAAATTTCGGGCATAAAAAAACACGCTTTCGCGTGTCTGATTATTCTAACTTCACTCTACATGAAATCAGTGAAGTGGTGGGTCGTATAGGATTCGAACCTATGACCAATTGGTTAAAAGCCAACTGCTCTACCAACTGAGCTAACGACCCCCATTCAAACTTCTTTCACTCTTCACCAATTTTCCCTTGGGGAAGGGAGAAAGTGGTGGGTCGTATAGGATTCGAACCTATGACCAATTGGTTAAAAGCCAACTGCTCTACCAACTGAGCTAACGACCCTCTGAAGTGGCTCCTCGAGCTGGACTCGAACCAGCGACCAATAGATTAACAGTCTACTGCTCTACCAACTGAGCTATCGAGGAACTTCAGTATCGCCTAATGGCGGAGGGACAGGGATTCGAACCCTGGGAGGGCTATTAACCCCCGCCGGTTTTCA
>JAOXSF010000115.1 GCA_025800125.1 Marinobacterium sp. | reverse complement strand
ATCGTTTCCCTTCGGTCAACTGCTGATAACTCATGATGTTCCGTTTCTACTTTGGCGAGCTGAAGCGTATCACCAATCAGTGGTTGACCACCTCTCACCGTTCAATCATGAGTGTTGCACTTATTATCTGAATTCAGGATTTTCTTCAAGCACGAAGTGAACTGTTACTGGGCTTGAAAAAAGAGGGCGGTGTGCCAGCTGTCAATAAATCTGACTTGGAAGGTATTAAAATTCCTATCCCATGCTTCGATAACCCGGAGAAGTCCCTAAGAATCCAGTCGGAAATCGTTCGTATTCTGGACGCATTTACCGCCTGCACAGCTGAGCTGACCGCTGAGCTTAATCTGCGCAAAAAACAGTACAACTACTATCGTGATCAGTTGTTAAGTTTTGATGAGGAGAGTGTTGAATGGAATACGTTGGGAAAAATTGCTGAAAACCTTGATTCAAAGCGAAAACCTATTACCAGTGGTCTTCGGGTGCCGGGTGATGTCCCTTATTATGGGGCCTCAGGTATTGTTGACTACGTTAAAGATTATATTTTTGATGAGGATCTACTACTGGTCTCCGAAGATGGCGCTAATCTGTTAGCGAGAAGTACACCTATTGCTTTCAGTATTAGCGGAAAAACATGGGTAAATAACCATGCGCATGTTTTGAAGTTTGAAACCTATGCTGAAAGTAAATATGTCGAATATTACCTGAATAGTATTGACCTTACACCCTATATTTCTGGTGCTGCGCAGCCAAAGTTAAATAAGAAAAATCTGGCAAGTATTCGTATTCCTTGTCCATCGCTGGATAAAAAAATAGATATTGTTGAGAAGCTTGATAAATTCCACGCCCTGACCAGCTCCATCAGCGAAGGTCTACCCCGCGAAATCGAGTTACGTCAGAAACAGTATGAGTATTACCGTGATCAGTTATTAAGCTTCCCGAAGCCAGGGTCTGATTCGGCAGTATAGTTTATAGAGGCATAAATAAATGGGTAAGACGCTAAAGGAAGTAGCTGAAAACTTAAAAATAATCAGAAAAGGTATAACGGGTCTCTGCCTTTATATGAGATATTATCTGCTGAATAACTATGGCTTCTGGAAGCAGGAAGAATCCAATGTCTGAGATTACGAGTACCATTGCTGAACTGGATAATCTGATCGTGCTGGATAAGTACGTCCGCAGCTGGGAAGTAAAGGAGTCTTACCAGAGTGAAGACGATCTTGAACATGAGCTGATCCAGAATCTGCAGAACCAGGGTTATGAGTATGTTCCGGGGCTGAATACATCGGTAAAACTACTTGATAATGTACGCCAGCAGTTACAGATACTGAATAGTATGGTGTTCAGTGATGGAGAATGGCGGCGTTTTGTCGAGGAGTACCTCGACCGGCCCGGTGACAATATGGTCGATAAAACCCGTAAGGTGCATGATGATTACATCCATGACTTTGTGTTTGATGATGGCCATATTCAGAATATTTATCTGTTTGATAAGAAAATTGTGGCCCGTAACAGGGTACAGGTGGTTCGCCAGGTGGAGCAAACTGGCAGCCATGCCAACCGTTATGATGTAACCATTCTGGTAAATGGTTTGCCACTGGTGCAGGTGGAACTGAAAAAGCGTGGTGTGGCGATCCGCGAAGCGTTTAATCAGATTCATCGTTACAGTAAAGAAAGTTTTAACAGCGAGCATTCACTGTTTCGGTACTTGCAATTGTTTGTGATCTCGAATGGCACGGACACCCGCTACTTTGCCAACACTACCCAGCGCAATAAAAACAGCTTCGACTTCACTATGAACTGGGCGCAGTCAGATAATAACCTTATTAAAGATCTGCAAGATTTTACTGCAACTTTCTTTCAGAAAGAGACTTTACTGAAAGTGCTGTTACAGTTCTCGGTACTGGATAGCAGTGATACTTTGCTGGTGATGCGTCCTTATCAGATTGCAGCGGTTGAGCGCATTCTGCGTAAAATCAACAGCGCCTATCAGTCGAAACAATGGAGCAAGCTGGCATCCGGTGGTTTTATCTGGCATACCACCGGTTCAGGCAAAACTCTGACCAGTTTTAAGGCTGCACGTCTGGCAACCGAGCTGGAGTTTATCGACAAGGTCTTCTTTGTGGTGGACCGTAAAGACCTCGATTTTCAGACTATGAAGGAATATCAGCGTTTCTCGCCTGACAGTGTCAATGGTTCTGACAGTACTGCCGGGCTGAAACGTAATCTGGAAAAAGACGATAACAAAATTATCGTGACCACCATTCAGAAGCTAAATAATCTGATCAAAAGTGAAAGTGATCTGACAGTCTACGGCCAGCAGGTGGTGTTTATTTTTGACGAATGTCACCGCAGTCAATTTGGTGAAGCACAGAAGAATCTGCAGAAGAAATTTAAAAAATACTATCAGTTTGGTTTTACCGGTACACCGATATTTTCAGAAAACGCACTGGGTGCAGAGACTACGGGTAGTGTGTTTGGTGTACAGCTGCATGATTATGTGATTACTGATGCTATTCGTGATGAAAAGGTGCTGAAATTCAAGGTTGATTACAACGATGTGCGGCCTAAGTTTAAAGCTATTGAGTGTGAGCAGAATGAAAAGAAGCTGACGGCAGCAGAAAATCGTCAGGCTCTGTTACACCCGGCACGTATCCGTGAAATTTCACAGTATATTCTTGCGAACTTCCGCAGGAAAACACACCGCTCGCAGATAAGTGGCAAAGGCTTTAATGCCATGTTTGCCGTGAGCAGTGTTGATGCGGCCAAGTGTTACTATGAAACGCTGAACGCGCTGCAGAGCGATGCAGAGAAACCGTTAAAAATCGCCACAATCTTTTCCTTTGCAGCCAATGAAGAGCAGGGTTCTGTGGGTGAAATTCCCGATGAGAGCTTTGATGTGTCGGCAATGAATTCCAGTGCCAAGGCGTTTCTGACGGCGGCAATTGGCGATTATAACGCTATGTTTAGCAGTAACTTCGGCGTAGATAGCAAAGGTTTCCAGAACTACTACCGTGACCTGGCCAAGCGGGTAAAAAATCAGGAGATTGATTTGCTGATTGTGGTGGGCATGTTTCTGACCGGCTTTGATGCGCCAACCCTGAACACATTGTTCGTTGATAAGAATCTGCGCTATCACGGCCTGATGCAGGCATTTTCCCGCACCAATCGTATTTATGATGCGACCAAGGCGTTTGGCAATATCGTCACTTTCCGCGATCTTGAGCAAGCCACAGTCGATGCGATCGCTGTATTTGGCAACAAGAACACCCGGAATGTAGTGCTGGAAAAGAGCTACAAGCAGTATATGGAAGGTTTTGAGGATATCGTCTCAGGCGAGGCTAAACGAGGGTTCGTCGAGATTGTGGCCGAACTGGAGAGTAACTTCCCGGATCCAGCAAAAATCGAGATTGAAGCGGATAAGAAAGCCTTCGCCAGACTGTTTGGTGAATATCTGCGTGTTGAAAATGTGCTGCAAAATTACGATGAATTTGTAGCGCTGCAAGATTTTCAGGGTGTAGACGTCAGCGATAAAAGTGCAGTTGAAGCTTTTAAAGAAGCGTACTACCTGTCAGATGAAGAGATGGCTGCATTGCAGACTGTGAGGCTGCTGCCCGAGCGCAAAGTGCAGGATTATCGCTCGGCTTATAACGATATCAGAGACTGGCAGCGTCGTGAGAGAAAAGCAGAAGAGCCTGCAGAATCAACGCTTGATTGGGACGATGTGGTTTTTGAGGTTGATCTGCTCAAATCCCAGGAGATCAACCTGGACTACATACTCGGGCTGATTTTCAAGAAGCACAAAAAAGTTGCCAGTAAAGCTGCGTTGGTAGAAGAAATTCGCCGTCTGATACGCTCCAGCTTGGGTTACCGTGCCAAAGAAAGCCTGGTTGTCGATTTTATTCAGCAAACTGACCTGGATGAACTTGAAGATGCAGCCAGCGTTATTGCTGCCTTCTACACCTTTGCGCAAGCGGAACAGAAGCGTGAAGCTGAGGAGCTGATTACAGCGGAAGGACTGAATGAAGAGGCGGCGCGACGTTACATTCTCAGTTCGGTCAAGCGCAAATATGCGAGTGATGCCGGGACGGAGCTGAATTCCATTTTACCGAAAATGAGCCCGCTGAATCCGAATTATCTGACCAAAAAACAGACAGTTTTCGAGCGTGTCGTAGCCTTTGTGGAGAAATTCAAAGGCGTTGGAGGGAAGTTATAATTCTTAACTGAATACCTTCCCACCATGGGTGTGCAGTTTATGTAGATGTGATTACGTATCTGCACACTCCCCACAATACCCATACAACGTCAGTTCATGGCTGTGCATCTGATACCCCTCCGGTGCCAGTTCTGCCAGTTTCCCCGGACAGGCATAAAGCGTTGTTACTTCGCCACACTGGGTGCATTTGAAATGGTGATGATGGGGTTGCTGTGCCAGTTCAAAGCGAGGGCTGTCACCGGGGATCATCACCTGGTTGATTTCGCCAGTCTCCTGGAGTGCTTGCAGATTACGATAAACCGTTGCGATACCCAGTTTTGGTGCAGTCTGTTGCGCCAGCTTATGGATCTCCTGTGGCAGTAATGGACGACCGGCGTTGGCGATGGCAGCACGGATAGCGTCGCGCTGACGGCTGTTGCGAATCATGTTCGGGTTCCTTGCATGGGCAGTGGCGTCTTTTTAATGATAATGGGTTATCATTATTGAATATGTTCTGTTCTGGAGTACGCTGGCCATGATCCGTAAAAACCCCCGTGGCGATCTGCCACAGGTTCACCCATCTTCCTTCGTTGACCCGACCGCTATTCTTTGCGGCAAGGTGGTCGTACATGAAAACGTCTTTATCGGCCCTTATGCGGTTATCCGGGCTGATGAAGTGGATGAAAACGGCGAGATGGAGGCGATTGAAATCGGCGCGCATTCCAATATTCAGGATGGCGTGGTGATCCACTCCAAATCAGGCGCTCCGGTCAGCATTGGTCAGCGTACTTCCATTGCGCATCGCGCTATTGTGCACGGCCCCTGTCATGTTGGCGATGAAGTGTTTATCGGTTTTAACAGTGTGCTGTTCAATACCACGGTGGGTGCAGGCTCCGTCGTGCGCCATAACGCGGTGGTTGATGGTTGTGAGCTGCCCGCTGGTTTTCATGTGCCGTCCACCATGCGCCTGAGTGCTGAGTCTGATCTGGATAGCATTCCCCGGGTGACACCTTGCGCGGCTGAATTCTCTGAAGATGTAGCACGCACCAATAACTGGCTGGTGCAGGGCTACCAGCGTATCCGTAATGAGCTTTGAACATGAATGTTGAGGACGATGCAATGCAACAGGCAGATCTGATTATTAAACATGGCCAGTTGGTCACACCGTCCGGGATTCATAGCGGTGAGGTGGTGTGTAAAGGCGGCAGGATTGTTGCGCTCAATGCCCGTGATTGGCACGCGAATGAGGTAATTGATGCTCGGGGCCTGCATGTGCTGCCAGGGGTGATCGACAGCCAGGTACACTTTCGCGAGCCGGGGCTGGAGCATAAGGAAACCCTTGAAGCAGGCACCCGTGGGGCGGTACTGGGTGGTGTGACCGGTGTATTCGAGATGCCTAATACCAATCCGCTGACACTGGATGCTGCAGACCTCAACAATAAACTGCAGCGTATGCAAGGCCGGGCCTGGTGTAACTACGCCTTTTACATGGGCGGCTCAGCGGACAATGTGACTCAGCTGCCAGTGCTGGAACAGCTGCCAGGTTGTGCCGGAGTCAAAGTATTTATGGGCAGCTCTTTTGGCTCACTGCTGGCCGATGAAGATGAACTGCTGGAGCAGATTCTGCGTGCTGGTAAGCGCCGGATGGCGGTTCACGCTGAAGATGAGCAGCGCCTGAGACAGCGTAAGGAAACCATCTGTCAGTCGCGTAATGTGGAAGACCATCCCGAGTGGCGTGATGTGGAAAGTGCGCTGAATGCCACCCGCCGTATTCTGCGTCTGGCTGAGAAAACCGGTCGCCGTCTGCATCTGCTACATATTACCAGCGCCGAGGAAATCGCTCTGCTGGCGCAGCATAAGTCGCGGGTTACCGTTGAAGTCACACCACACCATCTGACCATGGCAGCGCCGGATTGCTATCAGCGTCTGGGCAGCCTGGCCCAGATGAACCCGCCAGTCCGTAGTCGCCGTCATCAGGATGCGTTGTGGCAAGGTATTCGGGATGGTGTAGTGGATGTGATTGGCAGTGACCATGCTCCCCATACGCTGGAAGAAAAATCCCGCCAGTGGCCGGACTCACCCAGTGGTATGACCGGCGTACAGACGCTGCTGCCGGTGATGCTGAACCACCTCAATGAAGGCCGTCTGAGCCTGATGCGGCTGGTGGATCTGACCAGTGCGGGCCCGGCCCGTATTTTCGGGCTGGAAGCTAAGGGACGGATCGCCGTTGGTTATGATGCTGACCTGACACTGGTTGATCTGTCGGCAAAACGCACCATCAGCAATGACTGGATCGCCAGCGTAGCAGGCTGGAGCCCATATGACGGTATGGAGGTGACAGGCTGGCCGATGGCAACGGTGATTGGTGGTGAGTGTGTAATGCGTGATGATGAACTACTGGGTGAGCCAGCAGGGCAGCCATTTCGTTTTCTGGATGCAGAGCGTGAGCTGGAATAGAGTCACCTGAAATCGAGTCACCTGAAATCGAGCTCGCTGAAATAATGTAAGGAGAAAAATTTATTTGATGCAATTGTGGCAGCGCTGAATTGCATTATGTGATGCCAGGTTTGCACCGCTATATTCAGCCTTCTGATGGCGGTGCGGGCCGGATGATAAAGTTATATCTGACGCTACCAGAGTTACTGAAAAGCTGATGATATAAGGGCTTCAGCGGGGTTTATGCCGGTTTATAGCCTGACATGGCGGAGGATTATGACGCTTCGTCATTAATAGTGTCATTTCTGCAACAAAGAATCCCGTTGCTGCCTCTTATCATATGCGGATGGAAAACTAGACTTCGCCCCCTCGACACCGGGGGAAAGTTTTATGCGTATTTCATCATCTGTTCTGATTGCCACTCTTTTCAGTGCCCTGCTGCTGGCAGGCTGCCAGCCTATGGACGACGCACAGGCCAGTGCGACACCGCCACCACCTGCGCCACCGATTGATGTGGCGACGGTGGTAAAAGCGCCGGTTATGGCCTGGAGCCAGTTCACCACCCGACTGGAAGCGACCGAAGAGGTAGAATTGCGGCCCCGCATCAGTGGCGTGATTGAATCCATTGAATTTACCGAGGGTGGTCTGGTCCAGGCTGGTGATCTGCTGGTCAAGCTTGATGACCGCCCCTTTGTTGCTGAAGTTGCGCGACTGAAAGCCCAGCGCGAGGCCGCCCGCGCTGCGTTGCGTCAAGCACAATCGGAAGCCAATCGTGCCGCCAGCCTGCGTCGTAGTAATGCGATTTCCGCAGAACAGGCCGAAGCACGCCTGTCGCTGGCAGCACAGCGCCGTGCTGAACTGGCGGCTGTGGAAGCGCAGCTGGTGGCCGCTGAACTGAACCTGGAGTTCACCGAAATTCGCGCACCGATCAGTGGTCGTGTTTCCCGTGCCTTTATTACTGCCGGTAACACCGTACGGGCCAGTGAGACGGTGCTGACCAGCCTGGTGTCTACTGACTATGTGCATGCCTATTTTGATGTAGATGAACGCAGCTGGAATCGCAAGTTTGCCGATATCAGTGCTAATGGTGCCGTTGCTGCCCATCTGCAACTGGCCGGTGAAACGGGCTTTACCCAGACCGGTGTACTGGACTTTATTGATAACCGGGTTAATCCGAACACCGGTACTCTGCGGGTACGTGCCACTTTCTCTGCGAATCAGGCTACCCTGCGTCCGGGGGCGTTTGCCCGTGTACGTATTGCGCCGGGCCAGCAGCGCCCCAGCATTCTGGTGCCGGAACGTGCTATTGGTACGGATCTGAAAAATCGTTTTGTGCTGGTGGTGAATGCCGATAATCAGCTGGAATACCGCCGGGTTATTCCGGGTAACCGTGTCGGTGTATTACGAGTGATTGAGAAAGGTCTGCACAAGGGAGATCGTATTGCGGTTAATGGCGCAGCTCGTGTTGGCCCTGGTATGGTGATCAGCCCCCGTGATGTGCAGATTAGCACCGCTGACCTGCCCGATACTGTGATGGCAGCGGGGGCATAATCAGATGAATTTCAGCCATTTCTTTATTCAGCGGCCAATTTTCGCTGCTGTGTTATCACTGCTGATTCTGATCGGTGGTGCGATCTCGCTGTTTCAATTACCCGTCAGTGAATACCCTGAAGTAGTACCGCCGACGGTGGTGGTAACCGCTAACTATCCAGGTGCTAACCCGGAGGTTATTGGTGAAACGGTTTCTGCACCACTGGAGCAGGAGCTGAACGGCGTTGAGAACATGCTCTATATGTTTTCCCAGGCGACCAGTGATGGCCGCATGACGTTAACGGCAACCTTTGCACTTGGGACTGATCTTGACCGCGCCCAGGTGCAGGTGCAGAACCGTGTTAACAGTGCATTGCCACGCCTGCCGCAGGAGGTTCAGCGTCTGGGTGTTGTAGCAGAGAAATCTTCACCCAACCTGACCATGGTGGTGCACCTGTACTCGCCAGGCGGTAGCCGCGATATAAGTTACCTGGCTAACTATGCCGACATCTATGTGGATGATCAGCTAGCCCGCCTGCCAGGTGTCGGTGATGTGCAGATGTTCGGTGGCGGTAAATATTCCATGCGCTTGTGGTTGCAGCCCGATGAACTGGCCCGTCGTGGCCTGACCGCCTCAGATGTTGTGGCTGCGGTACGTGAACAGAACCGTCAGGTGGCTGCCGGTTCACTGGGGGCTCAGCCAACGGTACGTGAAAACCAGTTCCAGATTCTGCTCAATGTGCAGGGCCGTCTGCAGAGTACTGAACAGTTCGGTGAAATCGTCGTGCGGGTCGACCGTACCAGTGGTGCCATCACCCGACTGAAGGATGTGGCGCGGATTGAACTGGGCGCAGACTCCTACTCCCTGCGTGCGTTGCTGGATGGTAAGACGGCGGTGGCAATTCCGATCTTCCAGCGTCCGGGCTCTAATGCTATCGAACTGTCTGACCAGGTGCGTGCCACCATGGCTGAGCTGGCAGAGCGTTTCCCACAGGATGTGGCCTGGGAAGTGGTCTATGACCCGACGGTGTTTGTACGGGGTTCCATTGCTGCGGTAATCGACACTCTGCTGGAAGCGATTGTGCTGGTGGTACTGGTGGTGATTCTGTTCCTGCAGACCTGGCGCGCCTCAATCATTCCGTTGATTGCAGTGCCGGTATCGCTGATCGGTACCTTTGCCGTGATGCAGTGGCTGGGTGTATCGATCAACACGCTGTCACTGTTCGGGCTGGTGCTGGCAATCGGTATCGTGGTGGATGATGCCATTGTGGTTGTCGAAAACGTTGAGCGCAATATCGGTCTGGGGATGGAGCCTGTTGCAGCTACCCGTCAGGCGATGCGAGAGGTTACCGGGCCAATTATCGCCATTGCGCTGGTGCTCTGTGCGGTGTTTATCCCGACGGCATTTATTCAGGGGCTGTCCGGTCAGTTCTATAAGCAGTTCGCGCTGACCATTACCATCTCGACGCTGATCTCGGCGTTTAACTCGCTGACGCTATCACCGGCGTTGTCGGCGCTGTTGCTCAAAGGCCATGATGCCAAGCCTGATCTGCTGACTCGAGCGATGGATAAGCTGTTTGGTTTCTGGTTGTTTCGTCCGTTTAACCGGGTGTTTGATCGTGCCAGTAATCTGTATGAAGGCACTGTACGTCGGCTGATTCGCTTTGGCGCACTGGTGGGGCTGATCTATATCGGTTTGCTAGGGCTGACCGGCAAGATGTTTAATGATGTACCCGGTGGTTTTATTCCGTTGCAGGATAAGCAGTACCTGGTGGCGATTGCTCAGTTGCCGGACGCAGCCAGTCTCGACCGCACTGAAGCGGTGATTCGCGAGATGGAGAAAATTGCCCTGAAAACGCCGGGCGTCGAACACACTGTATCTTTCCCGGGCCTGTCAGTGAACGGTTTTACCAACAGCCCGAACAGCGGTATTGTCTTTGTTACTCTGGCCGGTTTTGAAAGCCGTAAAGATCCGGCGCTCAATGCTAATGCTATTGCCGCATCCCTGAACGGTCAGTTCAGTGTGATTGATGAGGCCTTTGTCGCAGTGTTCCCACCACCGCCGATTCTGGGGCTGGGCTCGACCGGCGGTTTCAAGGTGCAACTGGAAGACCGCGCTAATCTGGGCTTTGAAGCGCTGTTTGAAGCGTTGCAGGCGACCATTGCTGAAGGCCAGAAAGACCCAGCGCTGGTGGGGCTGTTCTCCAGCTTCCGTATTCAGGTGCCGCAGATGAATATCAGTGTTGACCGTGAGCAGGCGCTGATTCAGGGTATTGCGCTGGGCGAGGTGTTCGATGCACTGCAGATCTATCTGGGCTCTCTGTACGTCAATGACTTCAACCTGTTTGGCCGTACCTATCAGGTGAACGCGCAGGCGGATAGCCAGTACCGGCTGGACCCGGAACAGATTCTGCGTCTGGAAGTACGTAACAGTCGAGGTGAGATGGTACCGCTGGGTTCGGTGGTCACCGTTGAGCCCACCACCGGGCCGGACCGTGTTATGCACTATAACGGTTACCCGAGTGCGGAGCTCAACGGCAGTCCGGCACCGGGCTATAGCTCCGATCAGGCACAGACTGCCATTGAGGCCGTTATGCAGCGCACGCTACCAGCGGGTATCGCGTTTGAATGGACCGAGGTGACCTATCAGCAGATCCTGGCCGGTAACACCATGATCTACATTTTCCCGCTGGTTGTATTGCTGGTGTTCCTGGTACTGGCGGCGCAGTACGAGAGTCTGGTATTGCCGCTGGCGATTATTCTGATTGTGCCGATGACCATTCTGTCGGCGCTGGGCGGGGTGATCTATGTGGGCGGTGATAACAATATCTTCACCCGTATTGCGCTGATTGTGCTGGTGGCGCTGGCCTGTAAGAACGCCATCCTGATGGTGGAGTTTGCCTGTGACCGTCAGCAGGCAGGGCAGTCGCGGATGAATGCCATTCTGGAAGCCTGCCGTCTGCGTCTGCGGCCCATCCTGATGACCTCCATCGCTTTTACCGCCGGTGTAATACCACTGGTACTGGCCAGTGGTGCCGGTGCCGAGATGCGTCAGGCGATGGGTGTGGCGGTGTTTGCCGGGATGTTGGGGGTGACTTTCTTCGGTCTTCTGTTTACTCCGGTGTTTTATATGGCGATGATGGCGTTGTCCCGCCGCCACTCGACGCAGACTGAGAAAGTTTAACGGCTGACAAAAGCGGTTACTGTTCTGACCACCTGGTTTGCGTGTGTATGCGGGTCAGGTGGTCAGTGGCTCAGGATGGTGGCAAAACGGCCATTGTTTAACTGTCAGTGTCTTGTCTCTGCTGTTGTTCTTTCAGGCGGCTCTGATATTCCTGCCGGGATATTTCGCGGCGCTGTTCCATTTCCAGCCGTTCCAGCTGACGCTGTTCCCGTTGTTCTTCCAGTTTCTTCTGACGGTCTTCTTCCATACGTTGCTGGTATTTCTGAATACGTTCAAAAGGGTTGTCATCGTTGCCCCGTTCCTGTTCCTCTTCAGGTGCTCGTCGCCAATTATTAGCCAGGGCAAGGGCGGCTATCTGCAAATTGACGGTTTCTTCGTGCTCAGCTTCGGCATCACGCATCTCTTCAGTCATTTCATTCAACCGTTGTTGCTGTGCTGTCGGGCCACCATCATGGACTGCCAGGTCAACCTGTTGCACAGAACCTACCTCGCCGTTTTCTTTCAGGAACAGCGCAGTGCTTTTAACCTGGCCAAGCAGATTATTATGGCTGTCTGTCAGGTTGAACTCGCTTTGCTGAGCACCTAGGTAAATGGCTCCAATACCGGCATCCTTCAGGCTGATCAGTTCACGGCCGTTATCGCCTTCGTGCCATATCTGCAACTTGTTGTAGATTGAGTCATTCTCATCAATCCACAGGTTGTGGTCGCCGTCGTACATTGCCAGTTCGGCAAAGCCATTGCCGCTCTGGGTACCGAACATCTCGCTGCCATCATTGATGGTGCCATCACCGTTGTGGTCAAACACCAGAAAGCCACTGCCACGGCCAACAAATGAGACCTCTTCTTTACTGCCGTCTGCGTTGAGGTCAAAACTGAAACTGCTGTTGGTCAGGCTGGTGGTACCACCTTTGAAGTTGATCACCAGCGGGTCGACCACCTCGCGCAGGCTCTGGCCGATGTGCAGCGTTTCTGCCAGTTCAAAACTGCGCTGCATACTCAGGTCGAGTTTAAAGCTGATTTCGCGACCATCTTCAGTGGTTATGGTACCAGCACTGAGCACTTTCAGAGATTCCTGATCCTGGTAACGGTAGTGCTGATAAACGCTGACCAGAGCGTTTTCACTGGTGCTTTCACGGCTGCTGCGACTGGCGCTGACACTTTTATCTGCGCTGCCTGCCAGGCTATCTACATCCTGATAAAGGGACAGGGCGGTGCCAGGTGTCTGTGTGCCTGGTTGCAGGTTACTCAGTTTCAGGCCTGCGCCCAATGAATGCCGGGTCAGTTCATAGCTGTTATAGAGCTGATGCAATACCTGTTCGTTATCACCATTACGAATAATTGAATCGCTGATAGCGGTGGTGCTACGGCGGGCAGTACTTTCACTGCTGTAATTGATATGGGTATCCAGCACCCATGAAGGAGCACCAGAAAGCTGGTTCGTTGTGCTGTTATTACCGGGGTTTTTATTGCTGTTAGGCATTTCATGGTAACGAATGCTTTCCTGGCGCTCATGGCTGGTCTGGAAAGCAATCTGGGACTGATTGATTTTCATTATTTACCTCCTGTAAAGCGTGTGCTGCCCGCAATATCGATACTTCGGTTGTATCAAGACTATCGGGACTGAAAAGTTGGCTGACAGATGTGCTTGCTTGGCATAAAAAGTTGATAAAGGAGATCTGATCTATAGCCATGGGTAACAAATGTGTACGGGCTGCATACGTTTGCAGGTTGTCGGCCGTGGTGGTGGTTTCTTGATCAGTAGGCGGTGCTGTTATCTGGTCAAGAAAAGTTATTTCTGTGGCCGGGCGGGTGACTTCTCTACTGCACTGCACACAATGCACAGGGCTTGCGCTTGCTTTTTCATCTGTGCCCTATATGTTGATACTTCAACCTGAGCCGTCCGCAGAGTCGGTAGTGAAGATCGAGATGTGATGAGGAATGTGATGTTTGGGCAGCCAATCAGAATTCTGGTAACCGGTGCCGAGGGGCAGGTGGGTCAGGCACTGCAGGAACGGGTGGCTGAGCAGTCATCGGCGATTGAGCTGATCGCTCTGCCGTATTCCCGGCTTGATATTACCGATACGCAGTCGGTGCAGCGAGCGTTGGCAGAGCATCTGCCTGATTACCTGATCAATACCGCTGGCTTTAATGATGTAGACAAGGCGGAAACAGAGCAGGAACGTTGTGTTGCCGTAAACCGCGAAGGGGTGCGTAATCTGGCTGAAGCTTGTGCTGAGTTCAATGTGCCTATGCTGCATCTGTCATCGGACTATGTATTCGACGGCCATTATGCCAGTGGCTATACCGAGCAGGATGACGGGGCTCCTACCGGTGTATACGGGGCCAGTAAATGGGAAGCGGAAGAACTGCTGCGTCAGCTGTTGCCGCGCCATATTATTTTGCGTACCAGTTGGCTGTTCAGTGAATGCTGTACCAACTATGTGCGCTCTACCCTGGCACGGGCGTTACAGCAGAACCCCCTGCTGGCCGTAGATGACCGCCGGGGCAGTCCAACTTCTGCGCTGGACATCGCCCGCGTACTGCTGGCGGTGGTGCAGCAGCTGCATAATGGCGCTGATGCCTGGGGCACCTACCATTACAGCGGTGCAGAAATTTCTACTCTCTACGGTTTCTCTGAAGCCATTATCGAAGAAGCACGTCAGCATGATGAGCGTTTTGCTGAGGTTACCCTCAAAGCAGTCGCCTCAGCAGATTACCCTACCGTCGCGCAGCGACCCAGCAGTTCTATTCTGGTATGCCGCAAGTTACTGCATACCTTTGGTATTCGCCAGCGGCCATGGCGGCCAGAGCTGTCTGAAGCTGTTCGGCGGCTGTATCCGGCACAGCCGGACAGCTGAGCGCTACTGGAAAGCTGAGTCCTGGTCAGTTTATGCCCATGGCCAGGGTGTACGACTCAGTGCCACACTGACAATGTAGGCGGCACTGAGTATGGCGCCCGCCAGGGCTATGACGCGGATATTAAGACTGCGGCCCCGTTTCAGTGCCACCGTGCCAAAACCGATATACGCCAGCAGTGCCAGTACTTTGGCTGTCAGCCAGCTGTCTACAAACGGATATTGTTGCAGTAAAACAGCCAGGGAAAGGGCGCTGACAAGCAATACTGTGTCGATAATATGCGGCACAATCTTCACCCAGCGCTGTTGTAATCTTGCGCTGTCTTGCAGCATCCAGAACGCACGTAACGCAAACAGTGCAAAACTCAGTGTGATAGCGGTCAGATGAATGTGTTTAAGCGCAAGGTACATAGGGTGTGTATTCCTGTCTGATATGGAATGTACAGGCTGAGCCTGGTGAAAGGGTGATTCTGAAGTGTTTCGATTGTATATGACTGTGCTGTCAGCGTTTCAGTATTGTTTTCGCCTCAGGCCTGTTCGCACACAAATATGATTAGCGCTTCAGTACGATTAGACTTTGGTTTAATGTATCTGATCGGCATTAATTTGCCAGATCACAGCATAGACTATAACTATAACCTCACTGACTAAGAGCCAGACTGATGATCGAGACTCAGAAACCGGACAGAGCTCAGGATGTGCTCATCGACAGGTTCGGCCGCCGTGTGGACTATATCCGGTTGTCCGTAACGGATCGCTGTGACTTTCGCTGTGTGTACTGCATGAGCGAGAAAATGACCTTCCTGCCCCGTGAACGGGTACTGACCCTTGAAGAGTTGTATCAGGTTGCCCAGGCGTTTGTCTCGCTGGGTGTCAGCAAGATTCGCCTGACCGGCGGGGAGCCGCTGGTGCGCCGTGGCGTGATCGGGCTTATTCGTCAGCTGGGCCAGCTTGATGCCGAGCTGGTGATCACGACGAATGGCTCACAGTTGCCGAAAATGGCCCGTGATCTGCGCGAGGCCGGGGTACGCCGTCTTAATATCAGCCTGGATAGCCTGCATGATGATCGCTTCAGAGCGATGACACGCATTGGCAATCTGGATCAGGTGTTGGCCGGAGTTGATGCTGCCATTGCTGCCGGGTTCGAGCGCATCAAGCTCAATGCGGTAGTGATGAAAGGGCGCAATGATGATGAAGTGCCCGCGCTGGTGGACTACGCCCGTGATAAGGGTATTGATATAAGCTTTATTGAAGAGATGCCGCTGGGCAACATTACTGAACATGACCGTGCTGAAGCCTACTGCTCCAGTGATGAGGTGCGTCAGATGATTGAACAGCACTATTCGCTGACCCGTACCACTGAACGTACTGCCGGGCCATCGACCTACTTCCGCATGGCCGACAGTGATAGCCGTATCGGTTTTATCTCCCCCCATAGCCATAACTTCTGTGGTGACTGTAACCGGGTGCGAGTAACGGTGGAGGGGCGTCTGTTACTTTGTCTGGGTAATGAGCACTCGGTTGATCTGCGAGCGGTGCTCAGAGCACACCCCGGTGACGGTGAAAAGTTACGCCAGACACTGATTGATGCAATGGATCTGAAACCTGAGCGTCACTGGTTTGATCTGGAAGATGATGAACCCCAGGTGATCCGTTTTATGAATATGACCGGCGGCTGAGGCCGTCACAGGCTTTGTCTGGTGAGACATAGCCGGAAAGGACAGGAGAAAAGAATGAGTGGTTGTGACTGTGATGCACTGAAACAGCCCGCAGGTGATAGCCTGATCCCGGTGGAGGAGGCTCTGCAACAGTTGTTGGCGGGTATGACAGCAACAGAGCGGACAGAACAGGTGCCAGTATTGCAGGCTTTAGGGCGGGTGTTGGCAGAGTCGCCACAGGCTTCAGTGGATGTGCCACCTGCAGATAATAGCAGTATGGATGGCTATGCGGTGCGTCGGGCAGACTTGCAGGTGGATGCTGAAACCTGTTTGCCGGTCAGTCAGCGTATTACCGCCGGAAGTGCGCCACAGCCGCTGAAACCTGGGACTGCAGCACGTATTTTTACCGGTGCTGAAATCCCCGCCGGAGCTGATGCTGTGATTATGCAGGAGCAGACCCGTACGGTAAGTGAAGTCCCTGAAAGTGATAGCGCCGGGGGCGGCAGTGTCTGGCTGCCCCGTGGGGTAAAAGATCAGCAGAATATTCGCCCGCAAGGGCAGGATCTGCAAATGGGTAAACCGGTATTACCGGTGGGAACCCGGTTGCAGGCGGCTGACCTTGGTGTGCTGGCTTCAGTCGGGCTGGCTGAAGTAGCGGTGTATAAACCGCTGACGGTGGCATTGCTCTGTACGGGTGATGAACTGGTACAACCGGGTCAGCCATTACAGCCAGGACAGATCTACAACTCCAATCGTTTCCTTCTGCAAGGGTTGTTGCAGGGGTTGGGTATGAACGTACTGGATCTGGGACAGGTGGAAGATACGCCAGCGGCGACTGAAGCGGTGCTGGTACAGGCGGCTGAGCAGGCTGACCTGATCATCAGTACTGGTGGCGTGTCTGTTGGTGAAGAAGACCATATAAAAGGCTGTGTCGAGAAGCTGGGGGCATTGGAGCTGTGGCGTATCCGCCTTAAACCTGGTAAACCACTGGCCTGGGGGCATGTTAAAGGGGTGCCATTCTTTGGCCTGCCAGGCAATCCGGGCTCTGCGCTGATCACCTTCTGTCTGTTTGCCCGCCCCTGTCTGTTGAAACAGCAGGGTATGGACTGGCAACCGCCAGTACAGCTGCAGCTACCGGCCGGTTTCAGCCGTAGCCGCAAGATTGGTCGCCAGGAGTATATGCGCGCTCGGCTGGAAGCCGGTGTATTGAAGCCAGCCAGCAACCAGAGTTCCGGTATGTTGTCATCAGCTTCCTGGGCAAATGGTCTTGCGGTTATTCCGCCACAAACGGCCGTGGAAGAAGGTGGCCTGATCGGCTTTTTGCCCTTCTCGGAACTGCTCAACTGACGCAGGTCGGTTTACGGTTCATTTAGTGCGCTGGCCCATTCCATAACCTGGGGCTGGCGCTGAAATCAGGGCGCTGACAGGGTAGAATGCGCCTTTTACAGTAATCAGGTGTACAGACTTCATGGCCCCGCAGGATCCGTTCAAGGACATTCGCCCTTACCGTGACGACGAAGTAGCTCAGGTACTGAACCAGCTGCTGTTTAACCAGGAATTTATCAGTGCTGTGACACAGTACCAGTTCCCGTCCATGGTGAATTGGCTGGGCTGGGCGTTGCGCCCGGTAGTTCGTATGGGGCTGGCGCGGGAGTTCGGTGAATTCAGCAGTGTGCGTGAATTTCAGGAGAAAGTCGCTGGCTACATGGAAAAGATGATCGCCCGGTCCACCACCAGGCTCAGTTGCTCCGGCATCGATGAGCTGGACCCGGACGAGTCCTATCTGTTTGTTTCCAACCACCGTGATATTGCGATGGACCCGGCGTTCGTCAACTGGACCCGTTTCCGTATGGAGATGGATACCGCCCGTATCGCCATTGGTGACAACCTGTTGCAGAAAGACTATGTATCTGACCTGATGCGTCTGAATAAGAGCTTCATTGTAAACCGTTCGGCCAGGGGGCCACGTGAGATGATGGCTGCGCTGACTCAGCTGTCGCAGTATATTGACCACAGCATTCAGGATGGCCATTCAATCTGGATTGCTCAGCGTGAGGGGCGTGCCAAAGACGGTAATGACCAGACCGACCCGGCGATTCTGAAGATGTTCTACATGGCGCAGCGTAAGAAACGTTCATTCAGCGAAGCGATTGAACGGCTCAATATTGTACCGGTAGCAATATCCTACGAGCTTGACCCTTGCGATTATCTGAAAGCGAATGAACTGGCAGCCAAGCAGGCTGACGGTGAGTATGAAAAAGCGCAGTTTGAAGATATAGACAGCATTGTGCGTGGTATTGTTGGCAGTAAGGGGCACGTACATGTTGCTTACGGGGAACCACTGCGAGGCAATTTTGAAACACCTGAAGAGGTGGCGGCTGAAATAGACCGTCAGATTATCAGTAATTACTACCTGCACCCGTCCAACTATCTGGCTTGTGGTGAGGACGATGGTATCTCCGCTGAGCAGAAAGCAGCGTTCGAAGCACGCTTTGAGCGTGCAGACCCCGGTGCGCGAGACATTATGCGACAGATGTACGCTAATCCGGTGCTGAATAAACGTCAGCAGGAACCGCACTCATCGGGGACTGGTAGTGAAGCCAGTAACAGGCAGGAGTCGTTATGAGTCAATTGACCCACCTGGATGCCGAGGGTAATGCCAGTATGGTAGATGTCTCGGAGAAAGCAGTGACCAGTCGTGAAGCAACTGCCTGCGCCGAAGTGCGGATGCTGCCAGAAACCCTGCAACTGATTACCCAGGGCGGCCATAAAAAAGGCGATGTACTGGCGGTTGCCCGTATCGCGGGTATTCAGGCCGCCAAGCGTACCAGTGATCTGATACCGCTTTGTCATCCATTGATGCTCAGTAAGGTAAAGGTTGAGCTTACGCCTGATATTGAAAACAACCGGGTGGTGATTGAGGCGACCTGCAAGCTGGCAGGTCAGACCGGCGTAGAGATGGAGGCGCTGACTGCTGCATCGGTTGCAGGCCTGACCATCTACGATATGTGCAAGGCGGTAGATAAGGGTATGGTTATCGGTGAAGTCAGATTACTAGAGAAAAAAGGCGGCAAGAGTGGCCACTGGTTGGCGGAGGCTGAGCAGTGAGTGAACATAAGAGTGAGCTGACCCTGGTGTACTTTGCCCGTTTCCGTGAGACCCTTGGTCTTGATCGGGAACAGGTTATGCTACCTGAAGGGGTAACTACGGTCGCACAACTGATTGATAGCCTGGTGGCTGAGCGGGGTGAGCCCTGGCAGTCGGTATTGACTGCCGCCAATGTGCTGGTGGCTGTCAACCAGGAGATGGTAGATGTGGCTTGTAGCCTGAGCGCAGGTGATGAGGTGGCATTCTTTCCCCCTGTAACAGGAGGCTGATCATGTCAGAGACAGGGCAAACCGTGCCGGAACAGCATGCAACAGTACTACATTATCTGCGAGCCAGTATTTACTACGCTGGCTTCTATATAGCGACCATCATCTGGTCGCTGGTGTCTGTGTTGATTGCGCCACTGCTGGGTTATCGTGGTCGCTTCCGGGTGATCAGCGCGGTGAATTATTTCTATATTTTCTGGCTGCGGGTCTGCTGTGGCGTCAAGGTAGAGGTGAAGGGGCGGGAGAATCTACCGCAAGCGGGCGCGTATGTTGTGATTGCCAATCACCAGAGTGAATGGGAAACGCTCTACTTTCTGACGCTGGTGCGCCCGCAGACCACAGTGCTTAAGCAGGAGCTGTTGAAGATTCCATTCTTTGGCTGGGGCTTGCGTCTGCTCAAGCCGATTGCACTGGATCGCAGCAAAGCACGTGGGGCGCTGAAGCAGTTGCTGAGTCAGGGTAAGGCGCGGCTGGCAGAAGGGATTCCGGTACTGATCTTCCCTCAGGGGACCCGTGTAGCGGCTGGTAAGCTGGGCAAGTTCAATAAAGGTGGTGCTATGCTGGCGGCTTCCGGTGGTGTGCCGGTGGTACCAATGGTACATGATGCCGGTGTATTCTGGCCGGGTAAGAGCTTTGTTAAATATCCGGGTACCGTTACGCTGCATATTGGTAAGCCAGTGGTAACGACTGACCGTACGGTGGATGAAATTCACGAGGAAGCCGTTAGCTGGATGCTGGAGCAGATGGGCGCTGTGCCACCGGCTGATAAGGTGTCGGTTGATAATGCTGAGCTGAATGGCAGTACCGCAGCCAAAGACTGATAGGCTCTGTTTCTCCGGCCTGTACTTGAATAGCCGCCTGTGGGCGGCTTTTTGGTGTTTGTCTGCTGGAGGGGGCTTGAATCAGCAGAGACAAAAAAACGCGCCGCAGCGCGCTTTTTGCAGAAAGTCCGAGGGCTTTTATCAGCCTTCGAATTTTTCAAATACCAGTGTAGAGTTGGTGCCACCGAAGCCGAAGCTGTTGGACATTACGCGTTTCAGCTCTACGTTGTCCTGGCGAGTCTGCACAATTGGCATACCTTCGGCTGCTGGGTCCAGTTCGTCGATGTTGGCAGATGCACAGATGAAGTTATTTTCCTGCATCAGCAGGCAGTAAACAGCTTCCTGTACGCCTGCGGCTCCCAGAGAGTGACCAGACAGAGACTTGGTAGAGCTTACTGGCGGCATGTTATCGCCGAAGGTTTCTTTCATCGCCTTCAGCTCCTGCATGTCGCCAGCTGGTGTGGAAGTACCGTGAGCGTTGATATAGTCGATGTCGCCATCCACTGTTGCCATCGCCTGCTTCATGCAGCGTACCGCGCCCTCACCAGATGGTGCGACCATGTCATAACCGTCAGATGTAGCACCGTAGCCTACCAGCTCAGCGTAGATTTTGGCGCCACGCGCTTTAGCATGTTCCAGCTCTTCGATTACCAGAACACCGGCACCGCCGGCGATGGTGAAACCATCACGGTTGGCGTCGTAAGCGCGAGAGGCTTTGTCCGGGGTTTCGTTGTATTTGCTGGACAGTGCGCCCATTGCATCAAACATTGCAGTCTGAGACCAGTGCAGTTCTTCGCCACCACCGGCGAAGATTACATCCTGTTTGCCCAGCTGAATCTGTTCCATCGCATTGCCGATACAGTGTGCACTGGTTGCACATGCAGAGGTGATGGAGTAGTTCACGCCCTTGATCTTGAACGGTGTTGCCAGGCAGGCAGATACAGTGGAACCCATAGTGCGGGTTACGCGGTAAGGGCCTACACGTTTAACGCCCTTCTCGCGGGTAATATCAGCTGCTTCAACAATGTTGGCAGCAGATGCACCACCGGAACCTACGATCAGGCCAGTACGCTCATTGGAAACCTGGTCTTCGGCCAGGCCTGAGTCGGCAATCGCTTCGTTCATGGCAATGTAGGTGTATGCCGCAGCATCACCCATGAAACGCAGCAGTTTACGATCGATCTTCTCAGCGAAGTCGATATCGATGCTGCCGGCAACCTGGCTACGGAAGCCACGCTCCTTGTAGTCCTCCTGGAATTTGATACCGGAGCGACCCAGTTGCAGTGACTCAAGCACCGAGTCCTTGTCTGTGCCCAGACAGGACACGATACCCATACCGGTAACAACGACACGTCGCATAAGATGCCTCTCTAATTATCTGATTAATCTTGGAGTTCTGAAGGCCTGATACTCAATGGCCAGCGTGAGGCTGGCCAGAGCAGGAAAATCAGAAATCGTCGGTTGAAGTGAACAGGCCGACACGCAGGTCTTTGGCGGTGTAGATTTCACGACCGTCAACAGACATGGAAGCGTCAGCGATGCCCATCACCAGCTTGCGTTCAATAACACGCTTGAGCTGGATGTGGTAGGTAACTTTTTTGGCGTTTGGCAGAACCTGGCCGAAGAATTTAACTTCGCCAGCCCCCAGGGCGCGACCGCGACCCTTGTTGCCACGCCAGCCGAGGTAAAAACCAACCAGCTGCCACATGGCATCAAGGCCCAGGCAGCCCGGCATAACCGGGTCGGTTTCGAAGTGGCAACCAAAGAACCACAGGTCAGGGTTGATATCCAGCTCGGCAATAATTTCACCCTTGCCGTGCTCGCCGCCATCTTCAGTGATTGTGACGATGCGATCCATCATCAGCATGTTACCAATTGGCAGTCGGGCATTGCCCTCGCCAAACATTTCACCATGGCCGCATTGCAGCAGTTCTTCGCGCGTAAAAGAGGAAGGCTTTGTCATTTGAAACTGTCTATCCAAAGGCAATCTGGTCAAAATAATCCGTGGATTATACCGATTTGCAGTCGCTGTGGCACGGCCTGCGTCATGGAAATTGGTTGTCTGGCTATTGTCTGGTGCTGCTTTTATACCTGAACAAGAGGCAGAATAACCTCTGGCGATCTGTTTTAATCCCATATTTATCAAATAGATAGGATTAATTATGGAACATGATTTCTGGCATCAGCGTTGGCAGGAAGGGAGAATTGGCTTTCATCTTAAAGAGGTTAATCCGTTGCTGAAAACATACTGCTCAGCGATGAAACTGCCTGCCAGAGGGCGTGTGCTGGTGCCATTGTGTGGTCGCTCTCAGGATATGATCTGGCTACAGCAGCAGGGTTTTGATGTGTTGGGAGTGGAGCTGAGTGGTCTGGCATGTGAACAGTTTTTTGCTGACCCTGCCTCCGGTGAGCAGTCACTGAGTCTGGTGCGTCGTCGTGATGAGCGGTTTGAATATTTCAGCCAGTGCGGTATTGAGCTGTGGTGCGGTGATATTTTTCAGCTGCAGGTGCAGGACCTGAAAACAGTTAATGCGGTTTATG
This sequence comes from Marinobacterium sp., assembly GCA_025800125.1. Taxonomy (GTDB): domain Bacteria; phylum Pseudomonadota; class Gammaproteobacteria; order Pseudomonadales; family Balneatricaceae; genus Marinobacterium_C. Next base: position 18,001 of record JAOXSF010000115.1, on the reverse strand, counting down.
ACAGGGCTGCTTTGATAGCTTTACCTGCACAGATGCGAAAAGCATATGCCAGATTGTTATGTGCAATCTTGCCGAAACCTGTTTCCGTACTGCTAGTAACACTGGAAACCGTAAAACCTGAGCCTGAGCATGCGCCTGGTGATGGTGCAGAGCAGGGGCCGCCGTTCTCTGTGGCGCGATCAGAGGTTGAAATGCTGTTTGGTGAACGTTTTGAAATTGAATTGCTGGATGACCAGCCAGCTGACCGGCCAGGCACACGGGAAAAGGTATATTGCCTTTCACCTCAGAGTACATATCGAAACACTTAATGACATAGTGTCTGCTGGTGAACGGCTGGATAAAACACAGTGCGCAATCTGCGCCCTGTGTCTTTTACCACTGATCTGCATAAGTACCGATTAGTGGGTGCGTTTGACCGCTATATTGGCCAGTGTGGTCAGAGTGTCGCGGAAGCTGCTGTCAGGTAGCACCTGCAGAGCAGCAATTGCCTTGTCTGCTTCTTCCTGTGCTTTCTGTTTCGTGTAATCAATGGCGCCGGTTTCGTGTACAACCGCCAGTACTGGTTCCAGGTCTTCCAGTCCGCCTTTGCGAATTGCCTTACGTATCAGTTTACGTTTGTCGTCGCTATCAGTGGCTTTCATTGCCTGAATCAATGGCAGTGTTGGCTTGCCTTCAGCCAGATCGTCACCGACATTTTTGCCCATCTCTTCAGCGCTGGACAGGTAATCCATCACGTCATCAATGAGCTGGAAAGCGATACCCAAGTGGCGGCCGTACAGGCGCAGTGCTTCGCGCTCTTCTGCGGTGACATCGGCTTTGAGCAGTGCGCCACACTCTGTTGCAGCTTCAAACAGCATAGCTGTCTTGCCCAGAATCACCTGCATATATTGCTCTTCGGTGGTATCCGGGTTTTTACAGTTGATCAGCTGCAGGACTTCGCCCTCTGCAATCACGTTGGTCGCATTGGAAATTACGTTCATGATCTCCATCTGACCGATACCGACCATAATCTGGAAGGCTCGCGAGTAGAGGAAGTCGCCGACCAGCACGCTGGCCTCATTACCCCACTTTGCATTTGCTGTCGGATTGCCACGGCGCAGATCCGAGCTGTCAACGACATCGTCATGTAGCAAGGTGGCAGTGTGGATGAATTCGATAACCGCTGCCAGCGGGATATGGTTATCTGCTTTATAGCCAGCGGCGTTGGCTGCCAGCAGCACCAGTAGTGGCCGGATACGCTTGCCACCGCTGTTAACGATGTAGTGACCAATTTTCTCAACAAGCGGAACGCGTGAGTCCAGATGGTTGAGTATATAGTCGTTAACAGCTTCGAACTGCGGTTCAATCAAGGGGTTCAGTTGATGTGGCTGCATGGCTGATCAGAATCGGGTTAAAGTTAACCGGGAATGCTAGGGGGACGGTGTGGCACTGTCAAGAAATCGCCAGCCCTGAGCCCTTTCGCTGCCATATGGTTACGATAGCAGAGGGTTACTCAATTCAGACGAAATTCAGCTGTTCGATGGACGGCTGAGTTTTGTGATAAAACGCTCATGAAATGTTGTGTCCAGTTGTGGCTGGCTGCTTGCTGTACAATCGTGTCTTGCGTATAATGCCTGCCCTCGCCTGTCCACACCATTGCTCCCTACCATATGGCATGCCATTAGAAGTAGGTTCTTTCCACAGTAGCCGGGCAGGCATAATCGGAGAAAATCATGTACGCAGTTATCGTAACTGGCGGCAAGCAGTACCGCGTTCAGGAAGGTCAGACCCTGAAAATCGAGAAGCTGGCCGTTGAAGCTGGTTCCAACGTTGAATTCGACCGCGTTCTGCTGGTTGGCAACGGCGACGACATCAAAGTTGGCGCACCAGTTGTTGAAGGCGCAAAAGTTGCAGCTGAAGTTGTAGCTCACGGCCGTGGCAAGAAAGTACAGATCCTGAAGTTCAAGCGTCGTAAGCACCACATGAAGCGTCAGGGTCACCGTCAGTGGTTCACTGAAGTTAAGATCACCGGCATTTCCGGCTGATTCTGTTAATTCTTATCAGGAGATAGAAGATGGCTCATAAGAAGGCTGGTGGTTCTACACGAAACGGTCGCGACTCGGAATCGAAACGCCTTGGCGTTAAGCGCTTCGGTGGTCAGGCTGTTATCGCAGGTAACATCCTGGTTCGTCAGCGTGGTACTAAATTCCATGCTGGTGAAAACGTAGGTCTGGGCAAAGACCACACTCTGTTCGCAAAAGCCGATGGCGTTGTGAAATTTGAAGTGAAAGGCCCGAACAACCGCAAATACGTAAGCATCGTTTCCGCCTAAGCTAAACGTTGCTCTGTATTAAAAAGCTCCGCTCAGGCGGGGCTTTTTTGTTTCCAGAAGACAGTAGACCGCACGGCGGTCACCCTGACATCGGGAGGACTTTCCATGAAATTTGTTGATGAGGCTGCCATATCGGTTGAAGCCGGTAAGGGCGGTAACGGCACTATGAGCTTTCGCCGCGAGAAGTTCATCCCCAAGGGTGGCCCGGATGGTGGCGACGGTGGTGACGGTGGCTCGGTATTTTTTGTTGCCGATGAAAACCTTAACACCCTGATCGATTATCGCTTTACCCGCTTCTACAAGGCCGAGAACGGCCAGAACGGTATGGCCCGTAACTGTACCGGTGCCAAGGGTGAAGATCTGACCCTGAAAGTACCTGTCGGCACCACGGTGATCGATACCGATACCGATGAGGTGCTGGCAGATCTGACCAAAGCCGGTCAGGTTGAGAAGGTCGCCCAGGGGGGGTGGCACGGGTTAGGTAATACCCGCTTCAAGAGCAGCGTTAACCGCGCACCGCGCCAGACTACCAAAGGTACCATGGGTGAATCCCGTAACCTGAAGCTGGAGCTCAAGGTACTGGCTGATGTCGGTATGCTGGGTCTGCCAAATGCCGGTAAATCGACCTTTATCCGTGCTGTATCTGCGGCGAAGCCAAAAGTAGCCAACTATCCGTTTACCACTCTGGTGCCAAACCTGGGTGTGGTGCGTACTGAGCGTCACCGTAGCTTCGTGGTTGCTGATATTCCGGGCATCATTGAAGGTGCAGCTGAAGGTGCTGGTCTGGGTATTCGCTTCCTGCGTCATCTGGCGCGTAACCGTGTACTGCTGCATATCGTCGATATGGCGCCATGGGATGAGCAGACACCAGCAGAAGCGGCGCAGGTTGTCGTTGACGAGTTGCAGAAGTTCAGCCCGACACTGGCTGAGCAGCCACGCTGGTTGCTGCTGAACAAGCTGGATATGCTCGATGAGGAAGAAGCTGAGAAGCGTTGCCAGGAAGTGATTGACGCACTGAACTGGGAAGGCCCGGTGTATAAGATTGCTGCGATCAGCAAGACCGGTGTTGATCAGCTGATCCATGATATTCAGGCGTTGCTGGATGCCCGTCTGGAAGCGATTGAAGAGAATCCTGAGATTCTGGAGCAGGAAGCCGAAATTCGTGCCCGTATCGACGAAGAGGCGCGTGAGCGGATTGAGCAGCTGCGTATGAGCAAGCGCCGCAGCGCTGAAGATGATCTGGATGATGATGACTTTGACGATGATGATTACGACGTTGAAGTTGAGTATGTGAGAGACTGAAGTTGAGGTAAGGACGTGACGACTGAGCGTAATACGCTGCAGCAGGGTAAGCGTTGGGTAGTAAAGATTGGCAGTGCACTGCTGACCAATGATGGCGAAGGCCTGGATCATGCCGCCATTCAGAGCTGGGTTGACCAGCTGGCACAGCTGCGCAGGCAGGGCATGGAACTTGTACTGGTATCCTCCGGCTCTATTGCCGAGGGTATGACCCGACTTGGCTGGCATGAGCGACCGCACGAGGTCCACCGCCAGCAAGCTGCCGCGGCGGTGGGCCAGATGGGCCTCGTTCAGGCGTACGAAACCAGCTTCAAAAAGCATGATATGCACACCGCTCAGGTGCTGCTGACCCATGATGACCACGCCGAGCGCAAACGTTATCTCAATGCCCGTGCCACTCTGCGTACTTTGCTGGAGCTGGGCGTGGTGCCGGTGGTGAACGAAAATGACACGGTTATCACCAAGGAGATCCGCTTTGGTGATAACGACACCCTTGGGGCGCTGGTGGCCAACCTGGTGGAAGCCGATGGTCTGATTATCCTGACCGACCAGAAAGGCCTGTACGAGGCAGACCCACGCTCCAACCCGGATGCGAAGTTTGTCTCTGTGGGTCGGGCTGGTGATCCAGCACTGGAAGCGATGGCCGGTGGCGGCAGTAAAGGTCGTCTGGGCAGCGGCGGTATGCTGACCAAGGTGAAAGCGGCCAGAGTGGCTGCGCGCTCGGGGGCTGTTACCGTGATTGTTAGCGGTCGTGAAGAGAATGTGCTGACCCGCGTCCGTGAGGGTGAAGAGATAGGCACTTTGCTGATCCCTGACCATCAGCCGATGGCGGCGCGCAAGAACTGGATTGCCGGTCATCTTCAGGCCCGTGGTACCCTGGTACTGGATGCAGGTGCGGTGCGGGCAGTGCGTGAAGGTGGTAAAAGTTTATTGCCTGCTGGTGTGCGTTCCGCCAGTGGTGACTTCTCACGGGGTGAGATGGTGTTGATGACCGATGAGATGGGCCGCATTGTCGCTCGTGGTCTTGTCAATTATGGTATTAATGAAGCTGAGAAAATTCTGGGGCAGACCAGCCGGGATTTTGAATCGTTACTGGGTTTTGTCGGTGAAGAGGAGCTGGTGCACAGGGATAACCTGGTACTGGCCTGACAGTTGATTGATGCCTTAAGCCCCTGTATGCAGCAATGCGACCGGGGTTTTTTGTTGCCAGTCAGTCTTTACAGGTTTGGTCTTTGCAGCGGAGTGATAGCGTCGGTGTAATTCCTGCTGCCTGGGTCTGATGTGATTTTGAAGGAAGTTTTCTGATCAGCTGCTACCGTGGCACCTGGCAGGTTGCAGTGGCTAAGCTGATGGGCTTAACCTGTTTCCACATTACGGGTCGTACCGTTGCTTCTGGCTTCATTAAAACTGGATGATTCTAGAGCGCTGCATGAACGTTCTTTTGCTGGTTATAGTCCATTGGGAGAAGCGATGATCAGCAAAACTTCACTAGCCCTTAAATGCAATATTGCGTGGTCGTATGGTCTGAATTTAGACGTGCTTTCGGGGTGAGAGCGCTCTGGTTTATGCAGAATAGCTTGCTGACCTGCAGCTTTTTGAAGACAAAAAACCCCGCACATCAAAATGTGCAGGGCTTTTTACGACACTGGTGCGTGTAAAAAGGCCTTATGCCTTCTCTACGTTCGCAGCCTGTGGGCCTTTCTGGCCCTGTTCGATGTCGAATTTAACCTGCTGGCCTTCTGCCAGAGTTTTGAAGCCGTCACCCTGAATAGCGCGGAAGTGAACGAATACGTCAGAACCGCCGTTATCTGGAGTGATGAAACCGAAACCTTTTTCTTCGTTAAACCACTTAACGGTGCCAGTAGCTGTTGCCATGATGTCTCCTGAATATTGCTTTGTTGCTTGGTCTTGCAGGAACGCGTAAACAGTACACACTCTTGCGCTTGGTTAGCCGCGAATAGATTACTTATGTTGCCAATAGAGTGTGAAAAGCTTCAGGACAGGCTTACGTGGTGATAAGCGTTAAAGTGAAGTTTCCGTTTCAAATTGTTCATAAATAGCTCTGGGTCACAGGCTGATGCAGATCGTGACATAAGCTGATGGTGCTGTCTAGCGCTTAATTGCTGAAAATCTGAACATACCCGATAAACTACTGGTTACCAGGGTAATTACGGCCTGAAGAACGGCAATAGAGGACGAGTAGTCTGCTGATTATCAGGGCCTGCTTATATTGCAGAGACGGCTTATATTGCAGAAATGGTTTGTCTTACAGGGGTTGCTCGCGATGTCATTCAGAAAACTGAAAACGCTACTGGCCGTTGAACAGCTTGGTTCTTTTGCTGCGGCTGCAGATCGGCTAGGGCTGACACAGTCGGCGGTCAGTCAGCAGATGCGAGCCCTGGAGCAGGAGATGTCATTATCGCTGTTTGATCGACAGGGGCGTTCTCCACGCCTGACAACTGATGGGCGTGAGCTTTGCCGCCGGGCCAGGCGGTTACTCGGTGATTATCAACAGCTGTCCGTTGGACTGGGTGGAGGAGTTGATGGTCGTCTGGCAATCGGGGCAACGTATATGGTGCAGACCGGCTCATTAGCACCGGCACTGGCAGATTTTCGCCGTGACTGGCCAGACGTCTATCTGCAGGTGTGTCGTGGTATGTCGTCAGACCTGGTATTAAGAGTCGAAGAGAGAGAGCTGGATGCAGTGGTAACAACCGGGCCGCCTGAGCAGATTGCAAAGGGCTGTCGATGGCAGTTCCTGACGGCGGAAAAATTTTTTCTGGTAGTGTCAGTGTCAGAGCAGGAACTTTGCATTGAAGCGTTATTGCAGCGCTGTGATTATATCCGTTTTGATGCCCGTGCTTGGGCTGGGACATTGATTGATGATGAGCTACGCCAACAGGGTGTGCAGTTACGGGAAACAATCGAGCTTGATTCTTTACAAGCTGCGCTGAAGATGATCGAGCACGGGCTGGGTGTAACGATTATGCCGCTGAGTCCATTGATGCAGGCAGATATAGCCTCCCGTTTTCGTTTGTTGCCGTTTGCTCCAAAACGTTTACGACGTGAGGTCGGGTTTTACTGGCGTGAGGATAGTGCTCGCTTGAAGCTGATAACGGCGTTACTCAGTGCATTTCGCAGTTACTATGCCTGATCTGATTTGCTCATTTATCTTCCTTGTGTCGGAAGCAGGTATTTTGTTTAAATTATTTAATGCTTTTATCAAATAAATATAATTTTTTTTAATCAATGATCTGCTCTAGCATACGGCCAGTCATCATAACGTCTGCTGTTGTTCTGGGGTTCTAATGGAGATCATCACTGCTCTTCTTCCGGTCATTCTGGCAATCATGGCTGGCTTCTGTCTGCGTCGTTATGCTGGTGTTCCGTTAGCCAGCTGGCAGCAGATGAGTTTTGTGCTGTATTACCTGTTTATGCCTGCGCTGGAAATCAAGGTGCTGGCTAATAAGCCGCTCAATCAGTTTCCGTTATTAACATTGATCACAGCAGTTACTGCTGTGTTGTTGCTGATGAGTCTATGGGTGGTGATGTGGCAACGCTGGGTGCGGCCACAGCCTGCTGCAACCTTTACTTCGTTGTATCAAGGAGCAATACGCTTCAATACCTTTGTGTCATTGGTTGTGGCTGATCAGCTGGCCGGTGATACGGGTATAGCAGCTACAGCTCTGTTAGCGGCATTGATCATACTGCTGGTGAATCTGTTCTGTGTACTGGTTTTTGTGGTGTATTTGAGTTCGCAGGGTGCAAGCGTTCAGCTATTTCTGAAGGAAACGCTGACTAACCCTCTGATACTGGGAGCGTTGACAGGATTGGGTCTGAATCTCAGCGGGTTGGGATTGAGCGGCCCGTTGTATGCGTTTGTTGACCTGATGGGAGCGGCAGCATTACCTGTCGGGTTGTTGGTGGTTGGTGCTGCCTTGCAGACTGATCGTTTGCGGGGGAACTGGGAGGTGATCTGGACTGCCTCAGTATTTCAGCTACTGCTTAAACCTGCTCTGGCTGTTTCAGTGGCTGTCTGGCTTGACCTGACAGGCGTTTATCTGGCAGCGCTGTTGCTCTGTTTTACTGTACCTGCGCCACCATCTGCCTATGTATTGGCACTGCAAAAAGGTGGTGATAGTGACACTATGGCCGCGATCATTACGGCGCAGACTATGCTGTCGGCGTTGACCATGCCGATTATTTTCTCACTGGTGTTATAAAATAATGATTGTTCACTTACGGTGGAGGTCTGTTCTATGACGATGATCGAATATCTGTGGGTTGCGCTGTTTGTGGTGCTGACTTTTACACCTGTAACGCTTAATGCGTTAAAGCGTCGGCGGGAAAATGTGCCACCGATGGCGGCAAATGATCGCAAGCTTTACCGGCTCTGGCGCAGTGATCCAGATGCTTATGAACGTCAGTATGGTGCTATGGACCGTTCATGGCATGAAGCACAACAAAAAAAAATACAAATATCTGATCACTGAACATCAGATTACCATTGTTAGCCTGTAGGCTGGGAATATATAAGAGTGGTGGTAGATGTACGATTTCCTGAATAGTATGCCCAAGGTAGAGCTGCATGTTCACCTTGAGGGTACGCTTGAGCCTGAGTTGATGTTTGAGCTGGCTCGGCGCAATGGCATTGAGCTGCCATTTCGTTCTGTTGATGCCCTGAAGGCGGCTTATCAGTTTGAGGACTTGCAGGCATTCCTTGATCTGTACTATCAGGGGATGGCTGTGCTTCGGAGTGAACAGGATTTCTATGATCTGACCTGGAGCTGGTTACAGCGTTGCAAAGCGCAGAATGTGGTGCACGTTGAGCCGTTTTTTGACCCTCAGGGGCATACGGCACGTGGTATTGATATAGCTACGGTGATGGCTGGAATTTTGCGTGCTCTGAGTGATGCCGAGTCACAACTGGGCATCAGTCACAAACTGATTCTGTGTTTTCTGCGCCATCTCGATGAAGATAGTGCGATGGATATACTGGCACAGGCCGAGCCCTGGCTGGATAAGCTGGCAGCTGTTGGTCTGGATAGCTCGGAGCGGGGCAACCCCCCGGGAAAGTTTGCTCGGGTGTTCGCCAGGGCGCGGGATAAAGGGTTGCTGGCTGTTGCTCATGCCGGTGAAGAGGGGCCGCCAGACTATATTAGCGGGGCGCTGGATCTGCTAAGGGTTGACCGTATTGATCATGGTGTACGAGCTATAGAGTGTAGCGAACTGATGCAGAGGCTGATTGATGAACAGATGCCGCTAACAGTTTGTCCGCTATCTAATATTCGTCTCAGAGTGTTTGAGCAGATGGCAGATCACAATATTGTAACGATGCTGGAGCAGGGCGTCAGGGTGACAGTCAATTCCGATGACCCAGCCTATTTCGGCGGTTACATGACGGAAAACTTTATAGCGTTATATGAACCCCTGGGGGTGACTGCATACCAGTCTTTGCAGCTGGTAGTGAACAGCATTGAAGCCAGTTTTGCTGACGATGTGCGAAAAGCGGAATTGCGCAGGCAGTTGCAGCAATTTGCTCAGTCACACCAGCAGGTTTTATGAAAACTGTCTGCTTTGTTGAAAAAATCTGAGCTGCTCGGCTCCAGCATTCAGTGAATACTGCTGCCTGGCAGCGCCGATTTAAATTGTCTGTACTTAAATTGTCTGTACTTGTCTTGAAGTCAGGCAGGTGTGTCTTCACTGCAAGACAGGTAACGTTCCAGTATGACCATCACCTGTCCCAGTTCCAGTGGTTTGGTCAGGTAATCACTGAAGCCTGCCTCTATCGCCTGTCGCTGGGTAGATGGCATGGCATTGGCGCTGACGGCAACCACGGGAATATCGACCGTTAACGGGCTGGCTTTCAATTGCTGTACGGCATCAAGTCCGCTGATTCCCGGCAGGTTTATATCCATCAGAATCAGTGCTGGCGGTTGTTGCACTGCCAGCTCCAGTCCCAATTCAGCACTATGGCAAATCTGTAACTCGTAGCTGGACAGCTCTTCCAGCAGTTGCTTCATCAGCTGCTGATTGGCTGGATTATCTTCAATATACAGAATCTGGTGAGGGTTGTTATCTTCGGCCTCTGAATTTTCAGAGTCTGATGAAGGTAATAACGCTATATTTTCAGTGTTCGGTTGTAATGTAACAGGGCCAGGTTCTGAGCGAGGCAGGGTGAACCAGAATGTACTACCGCAACCTGCTTCACTCCGAAAGCCAATCTCTCCGTCCATCAGCTCAATCAGCTGGCGGGTTATTGTCAGTCCGATGCCTGTACCCTCAATGTCGCTGGTTTCATGGCTAAGGCGTGAAAAGGGTTTGAACAGGTCTGCCTGCTGATGACTGGCAATACCAACACCATTGTCTTCAATGCTGAAACGTAGATGGGCATGCTCAGTTGTGACCTGCAATCTGACATACCCGTCAGGACGATTATATTTAATGGCGTTGCTGAGCAGATTCAGCAATGCCTGTTTGAAGCGGGTGCGGTCGGCATGGATCATAGGTAGCGTGTTATCTGCTACAGGTGAGAGTAGTCGTACCTGTCGCTCGTCGGCGATGCCTTGCAGCATCGTCAGACATTCCTCAACCACATCGGCCGGTTCGACCGGTTCCAGAGACAGTGTTACCCTGCCCGCTTCTATTCGGGCCAGGTCCAGCACTTCGTTAATCAGGGTCAGCAGATGCTGGCCGCCTTTGAGGATGTGCTTCATCTGCGTTTGCTGGCGGTCACTCAGTGGTTCTCTGCGGCTGTTACTGAGTAGTTGGGCAAAACCCAGAATAGCGTTCAGTGGAGTGCGCAGTTCATGGCTCATGCTGGACAGGAATTCCGATTTGGCTTTGTTTGCTCGCTCGGCTTCATCGCGAGTACGTTCCAGTATGGTCTGGTAATGGCGAATTTCCGTCATATCTGAGACAAAGGCAAAAGAGCCATCCAGTATGCCTTCCCGGCTGAGTACCGAGGTGGCTTTAACGGCAAAGTGTCCTTCACCGTTGGCGGTATTGAGTGCCAGCTCATAGCTGCGTTGCAGTTTTACGTCCCGACTGCCCATCTGTTCGTTATAGGTGGTGATGGATTTTGCATTTACCAGATCACCCAGTGTCTGTTCCAGCAGATGCTGGCGCTGGCGCCCCAGCATCTGACAGAACGCTTCATTGACTTCCAGAATTTCACCCTGATTACCAACCCGGACATAGCCCTCTGCTGCTGTTTCCAGCACATTTCGCAATTCGGATATTGCCTGTTCACGGGTCTGCTCCAGCTCGACTCGTTCGCTGATATTACGCATGACCCCGACAAAACCACGTTTTTCGCCCGGAATAGGAGCAACATTGAGATCAATTGGGAATTCGTGACCATCTTTGTGCAACGCCCATAACTGGCGTGAAATATTGATGATGCGCTTCTGTGGCAGGCGCGAACCCTCAACGTATTGCTCATGGCCATTGCGATCTGAAGGACGCAACAGGATTTCAACGGCTTCGCCGATCAGTTCTTCAGGCTGATAGCCGAACATCTCGGCAGCTGCCGGGTTGATTGTTTCCATCCGGCCATGGCCGTCAATGGTGATAATGCCGTCAGCACTGGCGTCAAAAATGGAGTGTAGTCGGCGGCGCTCACCTTCCAGCTCCAGTGTGCGTTCAGCAATCTGCAACTGCAGTTTTTCCTGTAGGTTGTAAAGCTCCTGTTGTGCCTGTTTACGGCGGCGCACTTCTGCGCGCAGCAGGCGGTTATTACGCTGTTTTTCTGATAACAGGCGGCTGATGCGCCAGGTCAGAATAATCATCAATAGTGCTGAGGCACCAAGAACAGCAAATGCGGCCAGCATAACGCTGTGAATGGAGTCGTCCGGTCTGGACAGCGTCATATGCAGGCCACCAATTGGCTTACCGCTATAATCGGTTAATGACAGGGCATTACTTTCTTCCTTATGGCTCTCTGTATGTTCAGAGCTTGTGTACAGTGTCAGCTCTTTGAGAGTCAGGTCATATTGCAGCTGTGCCAGTAGCGGGCCATCCAGTTGACGGGCCATCAGCAGTATGAAGTGCTGATAGCTTGCGGGATCAAACTCTTCATATTCCTGTGTCAATGGAACCGCAGCCAGAATGAAGGTATGACCTTGCAGCCTGACCAGCCCGGAAATGCTGGGTGGAGTGGTGTTATCAATGTGCTCCGGTAGCTGCTGAATCAGTGCAGATACCGTATCCATATCCAGCCGGATGGAGCTATCCAGCTGGCCATTGCGGATCTGAAACAGAACCTGCTGGTCAGGTGTTATCAGTGCACTGTAATCTACCTGAAAATTCTGATGTGCATAATCGCCAAGATTCTTTATTGCCCATGCACTATCGTACTTCAGTACCGTATGCCGGATGGTGTCATCCCACCAGGCAAGATCAACCGTGAGTGAGCGAATACGCTGTTCTTCACGCTCAATGCTGCGTTCCAGGCGCTGGTGGGTATTGTGCTCAAGCGTTTGCTGCTGTTGCAGATCATTGGCGTTGATCAGTAGACTCAGGCCACTGAGACTGAGCAAGACGGTACCTGCTGCCAGTATCAGCAGCGTATGATGTTTGAACATGGGCGATTTCAGGACGTTTCAGCAAATCGGGCGCGGATGGTTTGCAGGGTATCCAGTTCCTGCAGGAATATGCTAACGATTCTCGGCTCGAAATGCAGGCCTGACTCTCTGCTCAGCAGGTCGACCACACGTGAGAGTGGCCAGGGCTCTTTGTAGGGGCGCGCTGATAACAGCGCATCAAAGACATCGCAAATTGCTGCAATGCGTGCTGCCAGTGGGATTGCTTCACCACGCAGACCTTCTGGGTAGCCACTGCCGTCCCACTTTTCATGGTGGCAGAGGGCGATCTCTGCGGCCATCTGTATCAGCTCGGAATCATGTCCATCCAGAATGTCGTGGCCAATTCGGGCATGGGTCTCCATGATCTCGCGTTCTTCAGGCGTCAGACGTCCCGGTTTCAGCAGAATGTGATCAGGGATGCCGATTTTGCCGACATCGTGCAGCGGGCTGGCTTGCAGAAGCAGATCACAGAAGTCGTCATTACAGCCAAGGCTGCGGGCGATATGGTTGCACATATGGCTCATACGTAACACGTGCATACCGGTTTCGTTATCCCGATACTCTCCGGCACGGGCCAGACGTTTGACAATCTCTTGCTGGGTTGCTTCCACTTCGTTGGTGCGCAACCGTACCTGTTGTTCCAGTTCGCCCGTACGGAGCAGGGACTGGCGGTAGTACAGTCTGTTCTGCAGCGCATTATTAATACGCAGTGTAACTTCCCAGTTCTGGAATGGCTTGGTGATAAAGTCGGTGGCGCCCAGGTGCAGGGCCTGCTCACGATTGGCGTCTTCAGCTGTCACGACAACGACGGGGATGTTCAGATCAGCATACTGGCTGTTGATCATCTCCATAATACCGAAGCCGTCAATATGAGGCATCCGGATATCCAGTATCAGCAGGTCGATCAGTTCTCCCTGCTGTGCTCGTTGCAGGCAGGCTTGCACATCACGGGCGTCATTCAGGGTTGTAATGTGATCAAAACCCTCATCTTCCAGCATAAGATGGAGCAGATCTGTATTGGCGGGATTATCATCCACAACCAGGATGCTGAGATCCTGCAGACAACGGGGCATTGGTTATCCTGTTAATTCGGGTCGTTTCGTCTTGTGTTTAGCGGCCGCAAGTCTGAATCCTCCATAACTGTATGGGAATTAGACCTCCGGACAGGATGGCCGGTTTATGATGCTCCTCGTCGCGATGAGCACCATATCAGGTCGCGCCTTCAGATCTGCATTAGCTGAATGAGGTAAGTTTTTGCTAGCCTGACTCTATCTGGCACTTACCTGTTCCAGGTGTCAGTGAAGCTTATCCTGACTTTGCCAGTACGACAGTTACGTCCAGCATCCGGTTAGAGAACCCCCACTCGTTATCATACCAGGCCATTACCTTAACCAGCCTGCCGTTTACTCGTGTCTGGCTGCTATCGAAAATTGAGGAAGCCGGGTTATGGTTAAAATCTATTGATACCAGTGGCAACGGATTTATTACCAGTACCCCCTTGGGCATGTTATCGAGGGCCTGAGCGATTACACCATTCACTTCCTCTACATTGCTGGTGCGGTTAGCAATGAAGCTCAGATCCACCAGTGATACGTTGACGGTTGGCACCCGGACTGCCATGCCATCAAGTCGTCCTGCCAGCTCTGGTAAGACCAGTCCAACAGCTGCCGCTGCCCCTGTCTTCGTGGGAATCATTGATTGAGTGGCACAGCGTGCTCTGTACAGGTCCTCACTAGCAACATCTGTAAGGTTCTGGTCATTGGTATAGGCATGGATGGTTGTCATCAATCCACTTTCAATACCAATACTGTCGTGCAGAGCCTTTGCGATTGGTGCCAGGCAGTTGGTGGTACAGGAAGCATTAGAGATAATCCGATGCTCAGAGGTAAGCTGCTGGTGATTGATGCCATATACCACGGTTGTGTCAGCATCTGCTGAAGGTGCAGAAATCAGTACGCGCTGCGCACCTGCCTGCAGATGAGCAGCTGCTTGTTTTCGGCCTGTAAACAGGCCTGTACATTCATGAACAAGGTCTATTGCCAGCTCTGCCCAGGGAAGTTGGGCTGGGTCCCGCTCAGCACAGAGTCTTATGCTGTCATGATGCTCGTTACTGTGATGTATAGATGGGTGGTGGATATACAGCTGGTTGTTGTGAAGGTTGACTTCAGCATTGAAGCGCCCGTGTACGCTGTCATATTGCAACAGATGGGCAAGTGTTGCCGGGTCGCCGGGGTCATTAATTGCGATAATCTGAATCTGTTCCCGCAGGCCTGATTCATACAGGGCGCGGATGATATTGCGTCCAATGCGGCCAGCGCCGTTAATCGCTACTCGAATCGTCATGGTGCACCTCTGTCTATTGTTATGTAGCACTGCTTGAAGAAGCAGTGCTGTTATTCAGGGTGTCCGGGCTGCCTGCCTGCAGCTTCTGGATTGAGCTTTAATTCTGGTTTGCAGTGCCTGTAAAGCAGCGCCTGTAAAGATAGTGCAACTCCGAGAATAGTATCTGCCTTATCTATCTTTGCCAGAGTTCTGCTATCAGGTCAATTTTCTGCTTGCTGAGCCATGCGCGTAGATGTTGTTGCTGGATAACTGACAGGTGAAGCCCCAGTTTGCTGCGTCGCCAGAGAATATCCTCCAGGCTTACAGCCCATTCCTGCTGTTGCAGATACTGAATCTCGCGCGCGTAAAGTCCGGCACCGAAATGCTCACCCAGTGATTCTATAGATGTGCAGCCTTGCAGAAAGTTCGTGCACAGCGTGCCATAACTGCGCACGTAACGTGTCAGCACCGTATCAGCCAACCAGGAATATTGACTGGCTAATTGAGATTGCAGTTCTGTCAGGGTGGAGAAGTCGCCTCCGGGTAGAGGGCTGCTGGCAGTCCAGTTGTCAGCAGAATGTTGCAAAACCTGACAGATTTTATTACTAGCCTGTTCTGCCAGAGCTCGGCTGGTGGTTAGCTTGCCGCCACGTACGCTTAGCAGCGGAGCATATTGCTGTATTCCTTGTTTTGGTGGCTGCTCCAGGATCAGTTGATAGTCTCGGCTTAAAGTGCGGGCATGTTGTGATGTTGATGTGGCTGGAAGTGGTCTGACGCCAGAAAAACTGTACAGAATATCCTCAGGGCCGGGAGCATTATGAAAATAATCTCGACATACCTGTAATAGATATTTGGTCTCTTCTTCACTGATGTGGGCCTGCCCAGGGTCTCCCGGCTCGTCGATATCGGTGGTGCCAATCAGGGTGAATTTTTGCTCCCAGGGGATTACGAATACGATGCGCTGGTCGTCGTGTTGCAGTAGCCAGGCATGTTGGTCGTTAAAGAAGCGAGGAACCACAATATGGCTGCCGCGTACCAGTCGCATTGGTTGAGGGTGATTTTGCTGGACTGGAACAGCTATCCGGTCAACCCAGGGGCCGGCTGCATTCACCAGCATTCGGCTCTTTACAGTGCGGCGTTGCCCGCTTTGTCTGTTTTCCAGTTCAACCTGCCAGTAACCATTACTCCGCCATGCCCTGCTACAACGGGTACGTGGCAGTATGGTAGCACCGTGCTGGTGGGCGTCCATAGCATTAAGTATCACCAGGCGGGCATCATCTACCCAGCCATCGGAATATTCAAAACTCTGCGTGAAGTTCTTATGTAGTGGGCTTTCAGTATCAGGCTTCACGGTACAGCTGCGAGGAAGTTTGCTATAGAAATTCAGGTAATCATAAAGCAGTAGCCCTGTGCGTATTAACCAGGCAGGGCGTCGTCCCGGGTGATAAGGAAGTTGAAAACGTAAAGTCCTGCATAGATGGGGTGCAGTCCGAAGTAGCGTCTCACGTTCGACCAGTGCTTCGTGAACCAGTCTGAATTCACATTGCTCCAGATAACGCAGGCCGCCATGTAGCAGTTTGCTACTGGCAGAAGATGTGGCGCAAGCAAGGTCACCCATTTCACACAGCAGAATGCGTAATCCGCGCCCACTGGTGTCACGTGCGATGCTGGTACCATTAATGCCGCCGCCGATAATTAACAAGTCGTACATAGAGATTGCCAGGATATGCGATCTGTACATTCGCTAAGCTTAGCAGGTGGAGAAAAGCTGACGGGTAATCAGGGGCGGTGTCAGTCATGGCAGGTCTCATTGTTTGGGAGAAAAGAGAGTGGCAGATTTTATTCTGGCAATTGATCAGGGTACGACCAGTTCGAGGGCGCTTCTGTTTGATCATGATGGAAAGATTGTCAATATGGCACAGCAGGAGTTTGCTCAGCACTTCCCGCAGGACGGCTGGGTAGAGCATGATCCTGGCGACCTCTGGCAAAGTGTACTCGGCTGTTGTCGGGAAGTACTGATGCGTCAGCAGATAGGTGCTGACCAGCTGACAGGCATTGGTATTACTAATCAGCGTGAAACAACACTGCTCTGGGAGCGTAAAACGGGTAAGCCTGTACATAACGCTATTGTCTGGCAAGATCGTCGAACCAGTAATTACTGTCAGTCTCTGAAATGCCTGGGTGCGGAAGCAATTGTGGCAGAGAAAACAGGGCTGGTTATTGATCCTTACTTTTCTGCAACAAAGCTTCGATGGTTACTGGACGAAGTGCCAGGTGCGCGTCAGCAAGCGGAAAACGGTGAATTGGCATTCGGCACAGTTGATAGCTGGTTACTTTGGTGCTTAACGGATGGAGCAGAGCATCGAACTGATGCAACCAATGCATCACGTACGTTGCTTTTTAATATCCACTCTCAGCAATGGGATGCAGAACTGCTTGAGATGTTCAATATTCCTGCTTCGTTGCTACCTGAGGTAATGGACTGCGCTGCGCCGTTCGGTATGACGGCTGAAGACTATCTTGGGGTATCTGTACCGATACTGGCAATGGCAGGAGATCAGCAATCCGCGCTATTTGGTCAGGCCTGTTTTGAGTCCGGTATGGCCAAAAGCACCTATGGCACCGGGTGCTTTGTAATGCTGAATACAGGCGATCAGCTTTTGCGTTCCCAGCATCGTTTGCTTTCTACGGTGGGATACAGGCTGAATGGTAAAGTGACGTATGCTCTCGAAGGCAGCATTTTTGTCGCTGGTGCTGCCGTTCAATGGCTGCGGGACGGCTTGCAGTTGATCGCTGGAGCTGGGGAAACTGAATTACTGGCAAGGCAGACTGACCCTGAACATGGTGTGTATCTCGTGCCTGCTTTTACCGGATTGGGGGCACCTTGGTGGGACCCTGATGCCCGTGGAGCGATTTTTGGTCTGACGAGGGATACTGGTATCAGAGAAATTGTGACAGCAGGACTGCAGTCTGTCTGTTATCAGACGCGTGACTTGCAAGAAGCTATGGGGCTGGATGGAATAAGGCCGCGGACATTAAGGGTTGATGGTGGCATGGTTGTTAATAACTGGCTACTTCAGAGTTTATCGGATCTGCTGGGTGTCAGGGTTGACAGGCCGGAGGTTATTGAAACCACTGCATTGGGTGTTGCCAGTCTGGTAGGGCTCGAAGCGGGGGTTTATAAATCACTGGAGCAGTTGTCAGAGCGTTGGCATTGTGAACGGCAGTTTAGTCCGCGACTGAATAAGACTGAACGTGATCGTTTTTACAATGGTTGGCTTGATGCAGTGACTCGTGTTCAGAGAACCGAATAAAAAATTCAAAAAAATATTGACCTCCCAGGTCAGATGCGTAGAATACGCCTCCGTTCTCAGGGGCAACGCCGGAAACGACGCTGCAACCACTCGTTGAAGTCCAGTACTTCAGCTTGAGAAAACTGAGGATGAGGTGAAATTAGCTGTTGATTTTCTTATGAAAATAACGA
>JAOXSF010000112.1 GCA_025800125.1 Marinobacterium sp. | reverse complement strand
CAATCCACAACACGAATATAGCCGCATGTTGCTGGCAGCAGAACCAGAAGGCTTGCCCCCCCCGTTACAGCACCATTCAGTATTGCTGAGCAGTGAGCAATTGAAGGTATGGTTTCCAATAAGAAAAGGCTTGCTACGCCGTACGGTTGATCATATTCGCGCCGTAAACTGTGTAGACCTGCAACTGCATCGTGGTGAAACGCTGGGCGTTGTTGGGGAGTCTGGTTCAGGTAAAACCACCCTTGCTATGGCAATTCTGAGATTGCAACAAAGCGAAGGACGGCTGACTTTCGATGATCTACCGATCAGCGAGTATAGTCGTCAGCAATTCACTCCGCTTAGAAAGCGGATGCAGATTGTTTTTCAAGACCCCTATGGCAGTCTCAGCCCACGCATGTCGATTGGGGAGTGCATTACCGAAGGGCTTACCATCCACCAGCCTGAATTAAGCCCGGCAGCGCTGGAGCAGATTATCATTGAGGTACTGCAAGAAGTTGGTATGGACCCAGCCGTGCGCCATCGTTATCCCCATGAATTTTCTGGTGGCCAGCGCCAACGTATCGCAATTGCAAGGGTGCTGGTACTCAAACCGGAATTGATCGTGCTGGATGAACCAACGTCCGCCCTCGACCGTACCATTCAGAAGCAAATTATTGAGCTGTTGCGCAACTTGCAGCAAAAATACAATCTTAGCTATCTGTTTATCAGCCATGACCTGGCCGTGGTACGTGCATTAAGCCACAGCCTGCTGGTTATGCATCATGGTGATGTTGTTGAGCAGGGTGACGCCCAGCAGATTTTCAGCCAGCCACAACACCCCTATACCCAGAAACTACTGGCTGCCGCCTTTCAATAGCGCACTCTGCCAGTAACCCCGACAGCATACGGCCTGACTTGCCCGGTCAGGTTCGTGCTGCCAGAATATGGGCCCTGCAGAGGAGTAAACCATGGATCCATCCCGTATTGATCAGGCGGTAAGCGCCGACGAAGAAACTAATCAGACCAAAAACGGCTACCTGGTGCTGGTATCACGACTGGTATTTGACGAAAAACTGCCTGTTCGTTTTATGTATAAAACTGTGCCAGAACACCTGAACGACACCGGTTGGCGCCTGTTTACAGGTTACGAAACCGAAGAGTTTCTTGCCGACGAGGTTGTAAATACAACGCCGGTTCCAATGGAAAAGATCTGTCAGCTGGACCCATCCCTGACTGAACTACTGACTTACAACGCTGGTACTGTATGGGAACGCCACCCGGAAAGTGATGGCTGGGAGCGCGTGTATGATTTCCGTATTCCAACCAAAAGCGTTGATGTCGACATCACCAACGATGTGGAAGAATTCAAACACTGATTTCAGCACACTGGCGCTGGTAGCGCTCTGACACCTGTAACCCTGTAGTGCCCGTAACGCTCTGGTACTGTCAATATCTGAGTGCTTTTAATACCTGAGTGTTTGCAATACCTAGGTGCTTGTGATGCTCTGGTGTTTATACTGGCAGCGGCTTATAAACAAAAGCCCCGATAAAAGTATCGGGGCTTTGCATCTTGTCTTCCCATTTCAGAAAGCATTCAAGCTGTAAAATATTCAGGCACTGAAAAGGTCAGCTACTGATACCATTCAACTCGCGAATCAGTTCGCGGAATACCGACAACCCTACTGGAATCAGTGCATCAGGGAAATCATAGTCAGGGTTATGCAGCTGTGGGCTACTCTCACCAGAGCCCAACGCAAACATCGCTCCTTCACACAATTCTGTGAATTTTCCAAAATCTTCTGACCAGCGGAACCCCTGTTCCATGGTAACGGCTTCGACACCAGCCGTCTGACAAGCACGCATCACCCGCTGATAGCCGTCATCGGTATTTACGCTGGCACCAAACACATCTTCCCAGTCGAGACTCACGTTAAGGCCATCCACCTCAGCCTGCTGTCGAGCTAGCTGACATGCCTGTTCAACCAGTGTATTCATCGCTTCGTTAGTCGGGGTGCGTAAGGTTGCCATAACAACAGCCTCACCCGGAGCTGTACCAAATGCAACTTCCCCAAGGCAGGCATGTACCACTGTTACCAGTGAAAAACCCTCGATCTGCGACGGTAAAGCGGTGAGTCCCTCCACAATTCGACACATTGCCATCGCTGGGCTGACACCATCCTCCGGATGTGCAGCATGGGAGGTTTTACCACTGAGCCGTACAACCATACCCCGAGAGGCAAAATTAAATGTGCCTGGTCGGCACAACACCTGCCCTAGTGGTTTACCTGGCAGATTATGTAGCGCAAAAGCATAGTCCGGCTTTAATGCTGCAAAAGCAGCATCTTCAACAACCTGTATCGCGCCTGCACCAGTTTCTTCAGCAGGCTGGAAGTGACAGATAACACGGCCTCTCTGTGGCCGATGTTGAGCCAGTTCAGCACCCAGCGCTGCCACAATCGCCATATGACCATCATGACCACACTTATGTGATACGCCAGCATGGCAGGAACGATAAGGCAGATCATTAATCTCCTGAATCGGCAAAGCATCAAGCTCACAGCGAATCAGTGTGGTTGGGCCAACCTTCTCACCCTCAAAAATAAACGCCAGCCCTGTACCGCCTAACTGGCTGACTGTTTTATCAGGATTAAACGGGGCAAACACCTGCTGTATACGCTGCGCAGTTTCCGTCTCAGCATTGGAAAGTTCAGGGTGCTGGTGAAGGTTATGGCGCACAGCAACAAATTCATCTACCGCCGCGGTGTGTACAGCCGTTGCGGGGCTCACTGAACTATTTTTCAAAGCATAAACTCCTGCTTCAAAGCAACCAGAATGTATGTATAAGCGACCAGAATGATATTCAGGCAGGCAGCAAGCTCTGCATCAGCACACGACGCTACCAGCAACACATGCAAGTAAAAATGCCCAGCAAACCAGCCTGAATGATCTTTCAGGCGGTCACTTTAGCGGCAAGGAGAACATTTAGCGGCAAGGAGAACAGACAGAAAGCATGACAATTCAGATACAGCATGTATTACCGACGCTTCAATCAATCACCCAGAGGGCAGAATGCAATCCGGTTTCCTGGAAACGAATATCAATAGAGATCTCGTCATCACAACCATATACCAGCCAGAGTTCATGCCAGTAACGCTGACCAGGTTCACCCTGAGGTGTTTCAACGACGTAAGTTTCAAAGCGCTCTGGCTCATCACAACCCCGCAGCGATACCTCAGCGGCAACCCCCTTCATCGCATCTGCAATCAACCGCTGATTGGAAAACGTCCCTGCCCCAATCGTACCAAGTGGTAGCTCAGCTTCCATATCCTCAGCTACCACAGCACCGCCTGGCAGTATCCCGACCAGAAGTATTCCGACTAGTAGTCTCACGTCAATCAGGCTTTTGCAACGCATCGACATCCTCTGTCATCTGATTTTTACACAGAGGACTACCCTAAAACCCTGTAACAGAATATACAAGCCGAACGATAGCCCTATCGTGTACAGGATAAACAGTAATCTCAGACCCCTGTAACAATTCGACCCCAACCTGACTGCCATCTGAATCCCTATAATAACCGGCACACTCCCAGGCACTTAAGCTTAAATGAGAAGCTCACCCAAGCCTGTTATCACGGCACAACAACCAGCTTACCAACAAAATCTTTGCTAAGAAAACGCTGCTGAGCATCCCTCAGCTGCGATAACGGCCAGCTTTGTACGACCAGTGGTTCGATCTCTCCTGCCTCGATATAACGAATCAGATTTTCGAATACTTCAGGTGGCTGCCAGGTACAACCAAAGAAACTCAGATCTTTCAGATAAAGCGTTCTGACATCGAGTTCTACCAGCGGCCCTGCAATTGCGCCCGCTACCGCATAACGTCCTCCACGACATAACAGGTCAAGTAATACCGACCAGCGATCACCAGCAACCAGATCAATCACAACATCTATGGACTCCGCACCCAGCTCTTGCAACAGATCATCTTCCCGGCTGAAGACCACCTCAGCACCCAGCGCCTGTACTTCAGTACGTTTAGCTCTTCCACATACAGCAACGACAGATGCGCCACGACGTCTGACTAACTGCACAGCTGCGGACCCCACCCCTCCCGAAGCACCAGTCACCAACACTCGGTCACCTGCTTTTACATCTGCCCGCGCCAACATATTTTCTGCTGTTGAATAAGCACAAGGAAAAGATGCCAGCTCAATGTCACTCAACGCGCTATCAATGCTAAATGCCTGGTCTGCACGTACTCTGGCATACTGAGCAAAGCCGCCATCACATTCAGACCCCCAGGTAACAAAGCAAAATGGATCAGCTAACGCGGTTTGCGGGTGCATGGGGCGCACAAGCACACGTTGTCCCAGTCGCTCAGTACTTACCTGCGCACCAACAGCAATAACTTCGCCGCAGCAATCAGCTCCCTGAATGCGTGGAAACTGTAACGGCTGCCCAGCCCAGGTCGCATCTTCAGCCTGCGCTGTTGTACAGCCATCCAGCGCCCCTTCAGCCGTCTGCCCTGTCACCGCACGCGAATACCAACCAATACGGGTATTAATATCCGTGTTATTCAACGCTGCCGCACCAACTTTTATCAATACTTCATCTGCAGCAGGTTGAGGTACAGGCACATTCTCACGGTATTCCAGCTTCTCAAGGCCACCATGGCCTGTCAGTACCATCGCTGACATATATTCTGGCAACGTCTGCATCTCATTCAACCTCATCTTTATGATTACATTTGATGGTCGCGACACCCCTATGCAGACATCGTAGAAAGATTGATTGAATCAGCCAAACGAAATAACCTGAACAATTTATTCAGAAAAATAAAACCATCGAACGGCAACAGGTCTTTTAATGAGGCTTGGGCATCAGACAAAACACAATCATCAGGCTATCTGGCGCCACTATGTTAAAGAATACGCTGTATCCTATCCTTGACCTTGAATTGCTACGCACATTTGTTGCAGTCGTTGAACAGGGCGAACTGAAAAAAGCCGCCCAGCAGGTACACCGTTCTCAGGCAGCGGTCAGCATGCAGTTGAAACGGCTTGAATCACAACTGGACAGCCACCTGATGGAGCGAAACAACCAGGGGATAAACCTGACAGAGAGCGGAAAAACACTACTGGCTTATGCACGTCAACTACTGCAATTAAGCCAGCAAACCCTGGCGGCGATGAACCCGACTCAATTACAAGAGCAACTGCGTTTTGGCATCCCCAGTGATTATGCCAACACCTTTACCCGCGAATTCATACCGCAGCTCACAATGGCCCTGCCAGACGTGCAACCCTATATTAACTGTGCTCCGAGCCGGGCCCTGCGCGAGCAACTTAATCAGGGAAAGCTGGATGTCATTATTGTTTCTGGTGAATCAGCACAGGAACCACACCCCCTGCTCTGGAGTGAAGCACAGCGCTGGGTTGCACCGATACAATGCCATCCTGAACTTCAAGACAGCCTGCCGGTCGCCATACTGGATACAGACTGCATTATTCGAGATCAGACACACGCGCTTCTGCAACAGTCAGGCCACTGCTGGCATTCGGTATTTACCGGTTCGCAACTGGAAAATCTTGCCGTTGCGGTTGAATCCGGCATGGCCATTGCGCTACTGCCAGAGCAACTGATTAACCCATCTACGATGCGTATACTGGAAAGCCAGACGTTTTCTGTAACCGCCCTGATTACAATGCACCTGATTTTTGCTGACCACGTCAGTGAACAGGCCCAACAGGAAGTGAAACGCTGCATGAGCCGAGTCATTGAAGTGATGCAAAGACAACCCGGCCATTAACCATTCAGATGCCGGTCATCTCATGTAGTAAAAAGCTGGCAACAGCACCCGAAGTCGCCTCACGATAAGCCTTCAGGTGTTCTGCAGCCATGTGTACCTGCCAGAGCTCCCGGCTGGCCCAGCGCTCATAAAATAGAAAAACCGCAGGATCATCATTATCCTGATGCAGGTCATATTGCAGGCAACCTTCTTCCAGACGGGTCGGCTCCACCAGCTTTAGCAGTTCAGCTTTCAGCAACTCAGTCTGGCCAGCGATGGCTTCAATACGGGCAACAATCGTCAACTCCATAGCCATAATCAAAATCCCTCCAGCACAATTTTGCCAATCGTCTGGCCACTTTCCAGGCTGGCATGGGCTCGCTTCAGGTTTTCAGCATTAATCACTCCATAGTGAGCACCCAATGTAGTTTTCAGGCCGCCAGCATCGACAAGGTCTGCGACATGGTTAAGCAATGTACGCTGCTCGGCCATATCTTCTGTGCCAAACATGGAGCGGGTATACATAAACTCCCAGTGCAGCGACAGTGATTTCATTTTCAATTTCAGAATATCCAGTGGCAATTGTGGGTCATCAATCAAACCAAGCCGCCCCTGCGGAGCCAATGCTTCAACAATTTCGTCATAGTGCTGATCAGTTGCATTCAGTGATGCCACATGGCTGACGCTATTGATACCGATTCGCGCTAATTCTTTACTCAGTGGTTTACGGTGATCAATCACATAGTCAGCCCCTAACTCCCTTACCCATTGCTGACTTTCTGGACGGGAAGCCGTACCAATGACGGTAACACCGGTTAACTGCGCAGCCAGTTGAACCATAATAGAACCAACGCCACCAGCCGCACCCACCACCAGCAACTGTTGCTGTTCCAGAGAGTGCTGTTCCGGAGAGTGCTGTTCCGGCATCGCTTCATCATGCACCTCATTCGGGGGCTTTCGCTGCAAGCCCAGTCGATCAAACAACATTTCCCAGGCAGTAATAGCCGTCAACGGAAAAGCGACGGCTTCTGCATCTGACAGACTATCAGGTTTACGCCCTGCGATACGCTCATCTACCAGATGGTACTCGGCATTTGTACCCTGGCGGGTCAGATCACCGGCATACCAGACCTTATCACCGACATTATAGAATTCGACCTGCTCACCCACCTCTACAACTTCACCGACAGCATCCCAGCCCAGTACTTTTGGCACACTATCATCTGGCTGTATACGGGTGCGAATTTTGGTATCTACAGGATTGACCGAAATGGCGCTGATCTTCACCAGCAGGTCACGTCCACGCGCTTCAG
>JAOXSF010000010.1 GCA_025800125.1 Marinobacterium sp. | reverse complement strand
CTGAAAACTGCTTGAGATAAGGAGTGTTGCACTTCGGAGTTGAATTCGCGTGTATATATCTTATGCACGGCTGGCAGAGCTTGCTCAGCATAAAAAAGCTATTGCCCAGGCTGTTATGTATTACCAGCAGGGCTTGGCTATTTCAGAAAGACTGGTTAAGGTTTTCCTGATTATCCACAGTTTGAAAAGGAGTTCAGAGCATTTAAATATCGAATATCTGCACTATCAGATACTACCCCCTGAGTTAATGTGGCGATTATAAACGACCTGGGTTGAGTAGCGTTTTTGATAATTAATCGGGCTATTTGTCGCTGGTTTTTTCAGAGTTGTTGGTTTTTTTAAAAAGAGGCGTTTTTGTGAAGTTTTCAATATAAATTGTGATGGGTTTTTATGTCTGTTTTTATATTGTTACTTCTGGGTAAAGGTTGTTTGCTATTCAAGCAGATGCTGGTTAACATAAACGTGTCTGATTTTTAAACTGCCAGTGGCGTTTGTTTTAATTTCAGGTAATGGAATTGCAAAAAATTTAAACAGAGGGAATGTTAATGTCTGATGCTCAATACCCCGAATGGTCTGATGCTACGGCCTATGAAGGTGGTGAAAAAGTAAGCTACAGAGGCACAGCCTATCAGGCTTTGTGGTGGACCAAGGGTGATCAGCCTGGTGCGAGTATGGAGTGGAAGCCGGTAGAAGATAATGAACCGGTTGCCGCACCTGTACCTGTGTCAAGCATTGGCGGTGGCCAGCCTGCGTCAGTGATCAATGGTTATCTGTGTAGTTGGGAGAATATTTCACTCACTGATGCTGCCAACCAGGGCTACGACTGTATTTCACTGGCATTTGGTAGCATCGAGGGTACTTATATCGGTCTGTTTGGGGGGGCTAGCTCGATTTTTCTGGATGAAGATAGCCTGAAACAGGATATTCGCAATGCCAAGCTGCGTGGTGTTAAGCAGATTCTGCTGTCTGTTGGTGGTGAGCATAATACTTACAACCCGGCTGGTGCATCTGCCAGTGATGTAGCGCGTTCTGTTGTTGATTATCTTCAGCGAATGGGTTTTACCGGTATTGATTTTGACCTGGAAGTTGCCGGTGACGGCCAGTATCTGGATGACCTTTGTGCAGAGATCAAAGTTCAGGCGCCTGGGTTGATTATTACTGCCGCACCGCAGATCAACCAGGCAGAGCATGGTTCTGATCTGTTCTTTGTCTCTACCAGACATGAGCGTCTGTACGATATTGCCATTCAGAATGGCCGTTTTGATTATCTTTTTGCACAGAACTATAACAACTCATGGCCTGAGCTGGACGGTTACGGCCAGGCTGATGTTGAGTTTATGTCGCGATGCTTTGCCAGCCTGAAAAAATCCATTCCGGCCAATACCTTGCTGTCTATCGGCTTGCCTGCTTCAGCACGTGCAGCAGGGCCGACAAATGTTTTCCATAATGCGTCTGATGACATCTATACGCGCATTCAGGATCAATATCGAATGATCTCTGAAGACCCGCAAAGCGGTGGGGCGATGGTCTGGTCTATTAACCAGGATGAGGAAGAAGACTATCGGTTTGTGAAAAGCCTGACTTTATAACAGTTGTTAAAGCTGCTTTTTATAATGGGTACGCTTTATTGCTGAAAGTCAGTTTTTAGTACTGGCCGTATTTAAAAAGCCTCTGCAATAGAGGCTTTTTTACTTAAGCGGTTTTTATTCAGGTTGTTATTACTCAAGTTGTTATTACCCGGACTGTTGTGGAAGCTCTGGTGTTACGCCAGTACCGGCCTGAAAAAGCTGCGTTCATAGCTGACAATAAAGTCATGCGCCTCTGCAAACGCCACCGCTTGCTGACAGCTTTCATCTTCAAACGAAGCGAGCCGATATTGCTCATAGCACGCCAGTGACGGGAACGAGAACAGTGCTAGCGCGATATTATTGGCCCCCTCTGAGGGTAGAAAATAACCGTGATGGCTGCCGCCAAAGCGTTCTACCAGCGGAATCCACATTTTTGCGTAGCGTTCAAACGCATCAACTTTGTTCGGGTCAATTACATATCTGACATGGCAGGTGATCATCTGGCAGTCCTTAACAGGTTTGAGTCTGGCCAGAGATGCTAACGATAATAATGCAGGCTGCCAATATTTACCGGCTGGCCAGAAAAATAAAAGGCAGCCGGTGAGTGGCTGCCTTGTCGGTTACGCAATGGTGAGCTTAATCACACCAGCTTGCGCTCATCAAAGACACGTTTAGCCTTGCCTTCTGAACGCGGAATCGCACCTTCGGCAACGACATCAATTTTAGTGCTGATACCAATCAGAGACTTGATATGGTGTTGCAGCTCTTTGCTGATGTTGTCGGCGTTTGCGCCTTCATTGGCAGCACCTTGTGCCATCTCAACCTTAACCTGTACTTTGTCCAGGTTACCTTCACGGGTCACAACAATCTCGTAATGTGGTGCCAGCGCTGGGATTTTCAGAATCTGTTCTTCGATCTGAGTCGGGAAGACGTTTACGCCACGAATAATAAGCATATCGTCAGAACGGCCGGTGATCTTGTCGATACGGCGCATCGGACGGGCGGTGCCTGGCAGCAGACGGGTCAGGTCACGGGTACGGTAGCGGATAATTGGCAGTGCTTCTTTGGTCAGAGAGGTGAACACCAGTTCGCCGTATTCACCATCTGGCAGTACTTCACCAGTGTTCGGGTCAATGATTTCCGGGTAGAAGTGGTCTTCCCAGATGGTTGGGCCATCTTTGGTTTCAATACACTCCATCGCAACACCCGGGCCCATCACTTCAGACAGGCCGTAGATGTCAACCGCGTCGATACCCAGGCGGGTTTCAATATTTTTACGCATCTCATCGGTCCATGGCTCAGCGCCGAAGATACCCAGGCGCAGGGCTGTATCCCGTGGGTCAAGGCCCTGACGTTCCATTTCGTCGATCAGGTTCAGCATGTAAGACGGCGTTACCATGATGATGTCCGGGTCGAAGTCGCGCATCAGCTGCACTTGCTTTTCGGTCTGGCCGCCGGACATTGGAATAACCGTACAGCCCAGACGTTCTGCACCGTAGTGAGCACCCAGGCCGCCAGTGAACAGGCCGTAACCATAGGAAATGTGTACTTTGTCGCCATAGTGGCCACCGGCAGCACGAATAGAACGAGCTACAACATCTGCCCAGATGTCGATGTCGTTCTGGGTGTAACCAACAACGGTTGGTTTACCGGTGGTACCAGAAGAGGCATGGACACGTACCACTTCATTGTTAGGTACGGCAAAGGTGCCGAACGGGTAGTTGTCGCGCAGGTAGGCCTTGGTGGTGAACGGGAAACGGCTCAGATCTTCCAGCGTTTTCAGATCAAACGGATGGATGCCTTTCTCATCACACAGCTTTTTGTAAGCCGGAACGTTGTTATAAGCATGGGCGATGCTCCACTGCATACGGCCCAGCTGCAGATTACGAAGTTCGTCGATGCTGGCGGTTTCAATCGGGTCTAGCGCACCGCGCAAAGGTTTGTCGTAATTCATGGTTATTATTGTCCTGAACGTTTGAAGCGTTTTTTATTGGTCTGGCTGGTCACTCTGTGGCCCGTAAAACACGGCAGACGACACAGGGCAAACAGGTGATCAACTCAACTCCCTTGCGGTGCCCGTCCTGGCCTGAACCGGGCACCTGGCGTCAGAGGCTGCGGTGGGCAGTTCAGACGCGCTCAATAATGATGGCGATTCCCTGGCCAACACCGATACACATGGTACACAGCGCGTAACGGCCGCCCGTGCGGTGCAGCTGGTACATGGCGGTTGTCACCAGGCGTGCGCCACTGGCACCTAGTGGGTGGCCCAGAGCAATCGCACCGCCGTTCGGGTTAACGTGGGCGGCGTCATCTGCCAGGCCCAGATCACGCATAACCGCCAGCCCCTGAGATGCAAAGGCTTCGTTCAGCTCGATCACATCCATATCGTTCAGTGTCAGGCCTGCTTTCTCCAGTACCTTGCGGGTAGCCGGTGCCGGGCCAAAGCCCATGATGCGTGGTTCCAGGCCGACTGTAGCCATGGCAACAATACGGGCTTTCGGGGTCAGTCCGTGCTGTTCTGCGGCGTCTTTAGATGCAATCAGCAAAGCGCAGGCACCGTCGTTGACGCCGGAAGCGTTACCAGCCGTTACGGTGCCGTTGTCACGAAACGGTGTGCCCAGCTTTGCCAGCCCTTCCAGTGTGGTGGACGGGCGTGGATGTTCGTCGGTATCAACAACAATCGGGTCGCCTTTCCGCTGTGGAATGGTGACCGGGGTGATCTCTTCTTTGAAGATACCCGCTTCCATAGCGGCACCGGTTTTCTGCTGGCTGCGCAGGGCGAAAGCATCCTGGTCTTCACGGTTGATATTGAAATCTTCCGCGACGTTTTCAGCGGTTTCCGGCATGGTGTCGACGCCGAATTCAGCCTTCATCTTCTTGTTGATAAAACGCCAGCCGATGGTGGTGTCAAAGATCTCAGCACTACGGCTGAAGGCATTTTCCGCTTTGCCCATCACAAATGGTGCACGGGACATGGATTCACAACCGCCCGCAATCATCAGTTCGGTTTCGCCCGATTTGATGGAACGTGCAGCCATGCCGATGGCATCAATACCAGAACCACACAGACGGTTCAGGGTGGTGCCCGGTACGCTGGTTGGCAGGCCTGCCAGCAGGGAGGACATGCGGGCCACGTTACGGTTGTCTTCTCCGGCCTGGTTGGCGTTGCCGTAGATCACGTCGTCAACCTGACCCCAGTCGACATCAGGGTTACGCTCCATCAGTGCTTTGATTGGAACAGCGCCCAGATCATCAGCGCGAACTTTGGCCAGGCCACCGCCATAACGGCCAAAGGGGGTACGGATTGCGTCGCAGATAAATGCGTCTTTCATTGAATCTCTCCTCTTTATTGCTGCCGTTCAGGCCTGTGCAGTT
Organism: Marinobacterium sp.; assembly: GCA_025800125.1. GTDB lineage: Bacteria > Pseudomonadota > Gammaproteobacteria > Pseudomonadales > Balneatricaceae > Marinobacterium_C. Next base: position 7,946 of record JAOXSF010000010.1, on the reverse strand, counting down.
CTGCCAGTCAGCGTCGCTTCATCAACCAGGGTGCCCTGAATCTGGTAGGACTTGCCCCGGAAGTAGGCCAGCTCTTCGTCGTGCTGGTTATACAGGGTGACATCGTAAACACCGGTACGGCCTTTGCGTTGACGCTCAACAGCGATGGCGGTCAGGGAGTCACCTTCAAAGCCGGGGGCGATGTAGTCGATGGTACAGCCGCTGGCGACGGTTACCCGGTTGTAACTGTTGCAAGCGTGGGCAAATGCGGTGTCACACAGGGCGAACATAAAGCCGCCGTGGCTCATGTTGTGACCGTTGAGCATATCTTTGCGTACTGCCATTTTCAGTACCGCGCGACCTGGTGCGCTTTCGGTGATTTCAATGCCCATTGCCTGGGCCGCGTGGTCATTTTTATGCATGGCTGCCGAGCAAGCTTTTGCCAGGGCAGCTGCGTCGATCTCGCTCATCAGGCACCTCCGGCGACTTTACGGCGCAGCAGTGGGCTGACGCGGTAGCGGTCTTCACCGTAGGTTGCTGCCAGGTTTTCCAGTACGGTCAGGACGGTGGACAGGCCGACAGCCTGTGCCCAGGCCAGCGGCCCACGCGGGTAGTTAACGCCGCCCTGCATCGCAATGTCGACCGCCTCTTCGGAACAGACGCCCTGGTTAACGGCATCGAAGCCTTCGTTCGCCAGCATGGCAACGGTACGCATAACCGCCATACCTGGAATATCGTCCAGCAGAGACACTGACTTGCCAATGGCCTGAAACAGGCCCACTGCGGCGTCAACCGCGCTTTGCTCGGCGTGGTCTCCCGGTGCCAGTGCGATACGGCTGGCCTGGCTGTAGTCCAGCGCCAGATCAAAGTGAACCAGGTTGCGGTTGCCGATCTCTGCGGCATGGGCGGTGGTGAACTGGCCATTGCTCAGCATCAGGGTGGCATCACCAACACGGATACAGGCATTATTGCTGCTTTCTGCGCGGTGGACGGTGATCCCTGCCTGCTCAATCAGCGTGGCCAGTGGTTCGGCTGCACCGAGGTCGCCCTCAATGGTCACCTGACGTGGTGCTGCAACGTCGGCGGCGGTCTTCGGCTGCGGGTTTTCTGCACCTGCGGCGTAGTTATAAAAGCCCTTACCAGTTTTACGACCCAGATGACCTGCATTAACCAGCTCCAGCTGAAGCAGCGATGGCAGGAAACGTGGGTCCTGGTAGTAGGCTTCGAAAACGGAGGAGGTTACCGCGTAGTTAACGTCGTGGCCGATCAGATCCATCAGCTCGAATGGCCCCATACGGAAGCCGCCACACTGTTTCAGCAGCGCGTCCATGGTGGCAAAGTCAGTGCCGCCTTCCTGAACCACGCGCATGCCTTCAGCATAGAATGGACGGGCCACACGGTTAACGATGAAGCCAGGTGTGGATTTGGCGTGTACCGGCTTTTTGCCCCAGGCAGCAGACAGCGCAAATATAGCATCAGCAACCGCTGGGTCTGTATCCAGACCGCTGATCACCTCTACCAGCTTCATGATTGGTGCTGGGTTAAAGAAGTGCATGCCAACCAGATTCTGCGGGCGTTGCAGTCTGGCTCCTATGGCGGTCAGAGAGATAGAGGAGGTATTAGAGGCCAGAATGGTATTTTCGCCACAGATCGTTTCCAGATCACCAAACACCTGCTGCTTGATGTCCAGTCGTTCAACAATGGCTTCAACGACCAGTGCCGCCGGTGCCATGTCGTTCAGGGAGTTAATTACCTGAATGCGATCAATCAGGGCATCTACGTCCTGCTGGCTCATTTTGCCACGGGCAACCAGTTTAGCGAGGCCTTTAGCTACGCCGTCTTTACCACGTTCGGCAGCGCCGTCCATAGCATCAAACAACAGCACCGGGTGGCCTGCTTTGGCTGCGACCTGAGCGATACCGGCGCCCATGGTGCCTGCACCGATAACACCGATTACAGATTCAGTATTGAGATGGCTCATCTTCAACGTCTCTTGATGGGCCAGCTGAGCTGCACGCAGCTGGCTTTTCTGTTGCGTCTATATCTCGAATCTTCTGTTCGAGTAATTGGGGGAGCGCGTGTGGAGTGCGCTGTTACTTGCCAGTAAAGTTTGGCTGACGCTTCTCCATGAAAGCTGCAACGCCTTCGCGGTAATCGTCAGTGCGACCGGCCAGTGTTTGCAGATCACGTTCCAGATCCAGCTGTTCATCGAAGCTGTTGTTCCAGCTGGCATTGATGGCACGTTTAATCAGCGCCAGGCCTTTGGTTGGCTGAGTAGCCAGCTGTTTAGCCATCGCCAGTGCTTCATCTTTCAGCGCTTCGTCATCAACCGCTTTCCAGATCATGCCCCACTGTTCAGCCTGCTCAGCTTTGATCTTGTCGCCCAGCATGGACAGGGCCATGGCGCGGGCAGAACCCACCAGACGTGGCAGGGTGTAAGTACCGCCGGAATCTGGTACCAGGCCAATTTTGCAGAATGCCTGAATGAAAGAAGCGGATTTTGCTGCCAGTACGATGTCACACGCGAAAGCGATATTGGCACCTGCGCCTGCAGCAACGCCGTTTACAGCACAGATGACTGGCATTTCCAGGCCGTTGATGGTGCGAATCAGCGGGTTGTAGTTTTTCTCAATAGACTCGCCCAGGTTTGGCGCTTCAGAGCCCGGTGCTACATTGCGATCGCTCAAATCCTGACCGGCACAGAAGCCACGGCCGTTACCGGTAATCAGCAGGCAACGTACTTCATCGCTTTTCTTAACCGCTTTCAGGGCATCCTTTACTTCGCCGTGCATCTGGGTGTTGAAGCTGTTCAGGCTGTCAGGGCGGTTCAGGGTCAGTACGGCTACGCCATCGGTGATTTCAAATTCGATCGTTTCGTACGACATTGTTATTTTCCCTTAAAGTTCGGTTTACGTTTTTCGGTAAAGGCAGCGATGCCTTCGTTACGGTCTTCTGTCGCCGCCAGCAGGGTAAAGGCTTTACGTTCCAGGTTAAGACCGGCATCCAGACTGGTGTCGAAGGCTTTAAGCAGCACCTCTTTGGCCAGTTTTACTGCAATTGGGGGCTTGCTGGCGATCAAAGTGGCAACCTCACGAGCGCGGTCGATGGTGCGCTCAGGGATTACAACTTCGCTGACCAGACCAAAATCACGGCTCTGTTCGGCATTAATGAATGCACCACTGAGTACCATCTGCATTGCCATGGATTTACCCACCGCTTTGATCAAGCGTTGTGTGCCGCCAGCACCGGGAATAATGCCCAGGTTGATCTCTGGCTGGCCGAATTGTGCGTTGTCACCGGCAATGACAATGTCGCAGTGCATCATCAATTCACAGCCGCCGCCTAGTGCGTAGCCGTTTACAGCAGCAACCAGTGGTTTTGGAAACGTCGCGATACGTTTCCAGTAGGTCGGGCGGATGTCGTTCATCACGCCAACGGCATCCAGTGATGCCATCTCTTTGATGTCTGCGCCTGCAGCAAAGACTTTGTCACCACCGGTTACCAGTACGACTTTTATGTCGTCGTTACTGGCGGCGGCGTCCAGTACTTCGGCCATTTCGCTCAGCAGCTGGTTGCGCAGAGCATTGAAGGCATCAGGACGGTTGAGGGTGATTGTCAGTACGCCTTTCTCGACGTCTGAAACCAGAATATCTTGCAGAGTCTGCATGGGTACCTGCCGGAATCACTCTGAATGGACAGTGGAAAACACCGCTGACCTCGGCGTCACATCCTGATCTGAAGAGGCTGCTGATGACCGGCTATGAAGGCGGTGCTGTCAGATAACGCCTGTTCGGATGATGTGGGCCAGCGGTGGAAACAGATAGGCTCATTGAGCCGGGCTTCTTAAGCTGCTGAATCAGGCTTCAGGTACGGTGAGGCCCAGGCGGCCCAGCATGTCGTTCACTTTGCCTTCCCACTCAGTCAGACGGCTTTCGTTAGTCTGTTTGACCAGGCCGTAATCGCGGAAGTGACGGTTATGTTCGGAATCAGCACGGCCAAAGGTTGCAGCAACACGTGGGTACCAGTAATCCACGCTGCCTTGGGCAGACGAAGTACCTTCTTTGTCGATGATATTGGCCAGACCACGTTCACCCAGTTCAGCATGGCGCTCTTCACCTTTGATGATGTTGTCCATCTCGGCTGCCAGCGGTGCGTAGGAGCAGTCACGCAGTTCTTTGAGTTGTACGTTGGACGCAGCCCCCATCAGGGTGCTCAGTACCAGAGAGTCGGTCCAGCCCTGAATTGGGTAGTGGAATACGTTCAGACGTTTGTCACCACCAATGCGACGGTTACCCAGGTCAATCGAACGGCTCAGGCGGGCTTCCCAGCAGTGGGAGGCAACGTAAGTGGCCGGGTTTACGCCAAACTCTTTCAGCAGTACCAGCACTTTTTCAGCGTGATCAAACTTGTCGGCGACGATCTGCGCAGCAACCTGACGTTCACGCAGGCCCGGCCCGCAGTTGATTACGTTGGCAAAGCCCGCAGCACCTGCCAGCTCTGAATCTGCAAAGACCACCATCAGGCGCATCAGTTCTGCGCGGTAGCCGGAAGAAAGCTCTTCGCCTTGCTGAATCTTTTCGCCGTTGGCGATACGGTCGATCAGGGTTTTGTCATCCATTGCCATAGGAAGCCTCACTTATATTCCGGAAACGGGCCTGGGGCCTGTGTTGTTCTGTTGTTTTATTGCTCCGGTGGCCGGGACAGGTGGTTGGTTTCACCTGCATCCGTGGCCGCTTTTCAGCCAGTTCTGACAGCCTCTGGCTGATCCGTTGACCACAGGTTAACGCAAAATCCTAAAGGGATACAATATTTTAAAATCACAATCTTCTTTTCGTATCACAATCTTTGGTGTATCTTTCGAAATCATAGAGAATAAGCAAGGTTGCGGCAGCTACCATAACGTAGCAAAAGGCGCTTGATCTGAATCAGGTTGAACTAAAGACTAACGAATATGGCCCGCTGTCACAGCCCACGGGAGGATATGATGACTGATATCGCCATTCTGGTAGGCACGGAATCCGGGAACGCACAGATGGTAGCTGACGCGCTACAGGAAGTGCTGGAAGAGATGAATCATGATGTTGCGCTGCATGAAGAGCCCGATGCGGGTGAGCTAGCACTGGCAGAGCGTGACGTAATGCTGGTGAGTTGTTCCACCCATGGTGACGGTGAGCTGCCAGACAACATCATTCCATTCTGTGATTACCTGAAAGAGAACAAGCCTGATCTGTCTCATATTCGTTACGGAATTGTGGCGTTGGGTGATCAGACTTATCACCAGACTTTCTGTCAGGCAGGTAAAGATGTGGATGCCATTCTGGCAGACTGCGGTGCTGTGCGTATTGGTGAGCGTTTCGAGGTTGACGCCTGCACACAGCCACTGCCGGATGAAGATGCCCGTGAATGGGTAAAAAGCTGGGTAGAGCAGCTGTAAGCAGCTGTTGATGTATGGGGTGACATTCTGAAGCGTCATCCTGTGGCCACTTTGTACAGATTCTATACACGTTGTTATGGTGTGTTTTTACAGCGTGTGCTGAACGAGACGTTTTTAAAAACGATGTGCTCTTAATGGTGATGTGCTTGTGTAACAGCATGTACCAACTATTTCTTGAGCACGACTCGCAAATAAAAAATACAACGCGAAACGACGGGAGAGCCCGATGAGCGAAACACTGTTTTCCAAGCACCAGGATGCACTGAATGCAGCCGTTGCAGCAACCCAGAGCCGTGACTATTTCAGCCCGTTCAAAGAGAATCCGAGCCCACGTGCTTACGGTGAAACTGCGAACAAAGATGGCGAGAACGCTTTCAAAGCACACATTGGCGCTGACTTTGAGCTGCAGATGCCTGGTATTACCGGTAAAGCGGGCAGCGAGAAGTCTCCGTACGGTTTCGATATTAATACGCAGTACCCAACGGTAGATCTGGACGTACTGTTGCCAGAGATGGAAGCGGCGCGTAAAGCATGGCGTGAAGTAGGTGTAGAAGGCCGTACTGCGATCTGCATGGAAATTCTGGAGCGCATTAATAAAGCCAGCTTCGAAATCGGTTATGCGGTGATGCACACCTCTGGTCAGGGCTTCATGATGGCATTCCAGGCCGGTGGCCCACACGCTCAGGATCGGGGCCTGGAAGCAGTTGCTTATGGCTACCAGGCAATGACCAATGCGCCAGGTACAGCGACCTGGACCAAGCCACAGGGCAAGCATGACCCACTAGTGATGGATAAAAAATTCACTGTGGTTGGTCGTGGTATTGGTCTGGTAATCGGTTGTTCCACCTTCCCGACCTGGAATACCTATCCGGGCCTGTTTGCCTCTCTGGTAACGGGTAACCCGACCATTGTTAAACCGCACCCGGCGGCGATTCTGCCAGCGGCGATCTCCATCAAAATTGCTCAGGAAGTGCTAGCTGAGCAAGGCCTCCCAGCGCATATTGTTTCCATAGTGATTGATGAAAACCCGGCGAAACCTTGCACAGCTGAATTGGCACAGCGTGAAGAAATCCGCGTAATTGATTTCACCGGTAATACGCCGTTTGGCAACTGGCTGGAAGAAAACTGCCGCCAGGCGCAGGTATATACCGAGAAAGCAGGTGTTAATACCATCATCATCGACTCTACCGATGATTTCAAAGGCATGATTCGTAACCTGTCATTCACGCTGAGCCTGTACTCCGGCCAGATGTGTACGACGCCGCAGGATATTTTCGTACCAGCCGGTGGCATTGAAACGGAAGATGGTCATAAGTCGTTTGACGAAGTGGCCCAGGCTATTTCGACCGGTGTTACTAAATTCCTGTCTGATCCGGAGCGTGCCGGTATGGTACTGGGCGCAATTCAGGCACCTGCAACGGCTGAACGCATTGAAGCCAGCAAAAGCCTGGGCGAGGTTGTGCGTGCATCTGAAGCATTGGAAAACCCATGGTTCAAAGATGCGCGTGTACACAGCCCGCTGATCATGACCATCACTGCAGATCAGGAGGCAACGTACATGCAGGAGCTGTTTGGCCCGATCTCATTCGTGGTTAAAACGGCTGATACTGCTGAGTCAATTGCGCTGGCCAGCAAAGCGGTTAAGGCGCATGGTGCTATTACCATGGGTTGTTATTCCAGTGATGACGCTGTGCTTGATCAGATTGAAGAAGCCGCGCTGGATGCAGGTGTTGCACTGTCCTGTAACCTGACTGGCGGTGTATTCGTAAACCAGAGTGCAGCTTTCAGTGACTTCCACGCAACCGGTGCCAACCCGGCTGCAAATGCCTGTCTGGCTGATCTGGCGTTTGTTGCAAACCGTTTCCGTGTGGTGCAGAGCCGTCGTCACCCGAAATAACATTAACAGGCCAGTGTCGGGTTGACCGAATACTGGCAGCGGGCGGCCCGTCCGCAATGCCTGGCGTCGCTATGGATTGCGGCCAGCCAGCACTGTTACTGGCCGGATGTGATACGTCCGGCTTTTTTTTGACTTTTTTTTGCTTGCTGTGCTTCTACAAGCAGGTTGTGAACCGGGAATCTGATTATGTCTTATGAAATGATCACCGTTGAGATTGAAGCGGGTGTTGGTACTGTCACTCTGAACCGTCCTGCAGCGATGAATGCACTGAACGTCCAGCTGACCGCAGAGCTGGGGGAAGCCATTGAAAGTCTGGATGCAAATGCAGATGTGCGTTGTATCGTGTTGACAGGTGGCGATAAGGTTTTTGCTGCGGGGGCTGACATCAAAGAGATGAAGGAAAAAACCTTTATCGACATGTATAGCAGCGATTTTCCGTATATCAAGCGTGATTGCTGGCGTGCAATTGATGACGCCCGTACGCCTGTGGTGGCTGCTGTTGCAGGCTTTGCACTGGGTGGTGGTTGTGAAATGGCTATGGCGTGTGACTTTATTATTGCCGCTGAAAGTGCGAAATTCGGCCAGCCTGAAATCGGTATTGGTACAATGCCAGGGGCCGGTGGTACACAGCGCCTG
>JAOXSF010000066.1 GCA_025800125.1 Marinobacterium sp. | reverse complement strand
TGGTTAAATGTGATTGCTGTGATTAAACGCTGTTTTATTAAAGGCTGTTTATTAAAGGCGCTTCTATTAAAGGCTGTTGATTAAAGACCCTTGTATGAAAAGCGCAGCTGTAAAAAAAGGCACCCGTTCAGGGTGCCTTCGGTGTTGATTGCAGCCGTGTTATTTAGCAGCCGCGCGTGCTTCACTCAGCCAGTTGTCAAATTTACTCTGGTTAGCGCTGATCCACTCTCTGGCATGGCGTTTGATGTCTTTCATCGACTTTTCGCCATTCTGCATCTTCAGATTCTGGGCGCTTTCATCGCTGGCGCTGATCTGTACCAGTGACAAGAATTTCGTTGCTGCCGGGTTCTCTTCCGCAAACTCACGGTTCAGAACAGCCTGAATCTGATCTACTGCGAAGCCCAGGTTCTTACCGTTAAAGGTAGTGTTTACGTCGTTATTGCCGTCAGGCAAATCAGTGTATGGGACTTCCAGCCACACTACGTCTTTGTTCTCTACCAGAACGCCAGCAATCCACTGTGGTACCCATGTGAAGTAAAGTACAGGGCGGCCTTCCTGGTAGCGGGTAATGGTATCGGCCATCAGCGCGAAATAGGAGCCCTGATTGTGAGTCACAGTGTCTTGCAGCTCATAGGCGCGCATATGGTGGTTGATCACCTGTTCACAACCCCAGCCAGGGTTGCAGCCGGTCAAGTCAGCTTTGTCGTCACCGTCAGCATCAAACAGTCTGGCGATCTCGGGTTTTTGCAGATCAGTAATTTTGGTGATGTTATGCTTTTCAGCAGTTTTCTTGTCGATCAGGTAACCCTGTAGTACGCCAGGAATGACATCACCTGCGCGTAACATGGTGTCGTCACCACCGGCTTTGTGATAGAAGCTGGCATGCAGTTTATTCCAGGCGTGTACGCTGAAATCAGCATCGCCGTAGGACAATGCCAGCATCAGCGCGGCGTACTCGGTTTCTTTTGGCTCTTCCACTTCATAGCCCAGTGCTTCCAGACCAGCGATAGCGATCTCACCACGGAAACGCTCTTCAGCGATGCTGGGAAAGATAGGTGTAACTTCAACGCCTTTACCCGGCATCTCTGCGGCCTGTACGGTGGCCGTCAGTGCCAGTGCGGCCAGCGAACCGGCCATTGCCAGACGGCTGACTGCCGTTGTCAGAGTTCTTAAAGGCTTGGTTCGTAAAGACTTGGTTCGTAAAGACAGGTTACTTAAGCGTGAACGGATCATCGTTACATCCTCTTTTTTTGTGCTTATTTTTGAGTGTTTGTTTTCAGTTGTCTGTTCTTGATGCTTTGTATTCAAAGCTCTGTTCTTGAAGCTCTGTTTTTAAAATCCGGTTTTTAAAATCCGGTTTTTAAAGCCTGGTTCTGAAACCCTGCGATGAGAGCCTGTTTGAGGGTTTCAGGGTGTGGCCGGGAAGCCCGGCCACGAAAACTGGATTAACGGGAGGCGATAGAGCGCCATTGGCGTACAACAAAGCCTGCCGGGCCGGTCTCATACCAGTGCTGAGTGCGGGCTGCATCGCTGCGTTCGCCCATAGCCTGGGTCAGA
>JAOXSF010000065.1 GCA_025800125.1 Marinobacterium sp. | reverse complement strand
CTTAATGCTCGCCGGTTTAATCGTATCTACAGTTGGAAAATAATATACCTATAACTGTCAGGCGATTCAGATAACTTGTAAGCATGATAATTAATTTGGAGTTTTATATAAATTCTGAGTTTTGATCGTTTTTTTTGTTTGAGAATATTTCAAATAGTAATTTTATAATAGTGTTCATTGGGTATTGATTAATTCAAGTATGGATTTCTGGTTTGAGCAGCTGTCATTGCTGATTATCTCGTTATTTGCCAATGGTCTGTCGGCGCTGGCCGGTGGTGGTGCCGGTTTATTGCAATTGCCGGTGTTACTGTTTCTGGGGTTGAGTTTTGGTACCGCACTGGCGACCCATAAAATCGCCAGTGTTGCACTGGGGTTGGGGGCTACACTGCGCCATCTGAAAGAGGGTCAGCTGGATCTGAAGTTCTGTGCCTATATCGTTGGCTGTGGCCTGCCAGGGGTCGTCCTGGGTGGGATTGTGGTGCTGGCGTTGCCCGAAGCGCTGACCATCTTCTGTCTGGGCGTGCTGACGCTGGGGCTGGGTATCTATTCCCTTACCCGTAAACAGCTGGGCATGGAGTATCAACCTCGCCACCGTGATCTGGTCGGGTACAGCATTGGTGCGCTGGTGATATTTCTGATTGGCTTTCTTAATGGTTCGCTAACTTCTGGTACCGGACTGTTTATCACCCTCTGGCTGGTGCGCTGGTTCGGGCTTGATTACCAACGGGCGGTGACCTACGTACTGATTCTGGTCGGGCTGTTCTGGAACGGTAGCGGTGCGCTGGTTGTTGCGCTTCAGACACCGCCGCAATGGCCCTGGTTGCCAGCGCTTGTTCTGGGGGCATTGGTGGGAGCTTATGCTGGCGCGCATCTGTCACTGGCGAAAGGTAACCGGCTGGTAAAAAGAGCCTTTGAAACCCTGACAGTACTGGTAGGCGTCAAGCTGATCTGGGATGGAAGTATGCTGGCTATGCAGGGTGTTGCGTCCTGATCAGCCACTTTAACTCAGATAATAAACCGGCCCTAATTCGGATAATAAACCGGCCCTGAAACCGGGTCGGGGCCGCCCATCTCTTCGCCCAGTGCCTGTTGCTGCATGATAAATGCAGAGGCGGTCAACTGCTGGAAGCCATCTTCAGCGATGGTCAGTAGTGCGGCACGCAGGTAGTTGATGGTTTCCGGGTAGGGGTGGCCAATCATGACCACATGGCCACGTTTACGCGCCAGATCCAGTGCGATACGAAACTGGCGGTCGATAAAGTCGGTATCGGCGTAGTGATCAAGGAAGATGTCCCGTGACATAAAAGGAATGCCCTTTTCGCGTGCTACTTTCCAGGCAACGCTGTCGTGTGCAGTGACGCTGTCGAGAAAGAACATACCCCGATCACGCGCTACATCCATTACGGCTTCCATTGGAAGGCGCAGACGGGTCAGTAAGCTACCGGTATGGTTATTGAAGCCGATCACCCCGGGTATTGCGTCCAGCGCGGCGTTAAAGCGGCGCTGGACTTCCTGTCGGGGCAGGTCGCTGGTCAGGCCGCCAGGGCCCAGCGGCAGGTGGCGACTGTTTTCCATCGGGGCGTGAAGAATCACTTCCTTGTTACGAAACAGCGCTTCTTCGGCCAGAGCCGGGGTATGCCGCAGGTGGGGCAGGAACGCATAGGTAACGGGGCCGGGCAGTTTCAGTGCTGCCCGGCCTTTGCGCAGGTCATTACCCATATCATCAATAACCACCACCACTCGGGGTTGCGGAATATCGCCCAGCGCTTGCAGCCCGGCGGCCTGGCTGGCTGCAGACAACAGCACAGCCAGCAATGTTATAACCCGTGTGAGCGGAGCTCCCCAGCCAGAGCCTGTCATTATCAGCCCCTATTTTCGTGCCATTACGGTATTCAGTGCTTTGAGCAGGTTCAGTGCTTCATATAACTGATAATCCTGGCTGGCCAGCGACTGACTGTTATCGTGATTAACTGCTTCTTCATTGCTATTTTCCAGATGGCCGCTGAGATCTCTCTCTTTCAGGCCGTTATGGCGTTCTGCGCGCAGTTTCAGTTCCGCATCGCTGACCTGTATATCCGGTACGATGCCTTGCGCCTGAATTGAACGGCCCTGCGGTGTGAAGTAGCGGGCGGTGGTCAGTTTCAGGGCGCGCTCAGCATCCAGTGGTAGTACAGTCTGTACCGAGCCTTTGCCAAAGCTGTCTTCGCCCATGATGATTGCGCGTTTGTGGTCCTGTAATGCTCCGGCAACAATTTCTGAGGCAGAAGCAGAACCACCATTGATCAGTACCACCAGGGGCAGTGCAGGCAGTGTTGTTTCGCTGGTTGCACTGAAACGATGTTCGCTGTTGGCCAGACGGCCTTCGGTATAAACAATCAACCCTTCGTTCAGGAAAGCATTACTGACATCCACAGCGGCCTGTAACACGCCACCAGGGTTGTTACGCAAGTCCAGTACTATGCCTTTCAGGTCACCGTCTTTACGCAGTTTTTCGATGCGGCGGTTCAGCTCATTACCGGTATTAACCTGAAACTGGGTAATACGCAGGTAACCGAAACCGGGCTCCAGGACGCGGCCTTTAACGCTGGCCACCTGAATTACATCGCGCACCAGGGTAATTTCCAGTGGTTTTTCTTCACCTTCACGGACAATGGTCAGGGTGATTGGCTCGCCAGGTTTGCCACGCATCAGATTAACAGCTTCGCTGAGATCCATGCCCTGGGTGCTGGTGTCATCCAGTTTGGTAATCAGGTCACCACTCTGAATACCGGCACGTTGTGCGGGGGTGTCATCAATCGGACTGACGACACGGATAAAGCCATCACGCATACCGACTTCAATGCCCAGGCCACCAAACTCACCGCTGGTATGAATTTGCAGACTTTCGAACTCTTCAGGTTCCAGATAAGCAGAGTGCGGGTCCAGCCCGGAGATCATGCCGCGGATGGCGTCTTCCAGCAGTTTTGCATCGTCAACCGGTTCAACGTAGGCGTTTTTGATACGACCAAAAATCTCTGCAAACAGACGCAATTCCTGTAAGGGAAGGGCTTCGGGTGCAGACGTTTCCGTATTCTGCTGTACGGACGCCGCAGGTGAGCTCTGAGGGCCTGCCGGTGTGGGTGCAGGACTGTCGCCGACGGCATGCAGCGGGCTGCATAGCAGTGCCACGCTGAGAAAACCACGGGTGAGCAGACCTGCATGATGCAGCCTGTTAATCATAAAGCTGTTCCTTTTATCAATCCGGTCTGGCCGGGCAATTATCGTCGACGTAGCCACGTAATGGGGTCTACTGCACGTTCTTTATAACGGATTGCAAAGTAGAGCCCGGGTTCCGTATGGCCACCACTCTGGCCAACGGTGGCGATGGTTTCACCAGCAGAAACCCAGTCCCCGGCAGCTCGCAACAGGCTCTGGTTATAACCATAAAGGGACATATAGCCACTACCGTGATCAATGATCAATACCATGCCGTAGCCACGCAGCCAGTCAGCGAAGGCAACCCGGCCATGTTGTACCGCTTTTACCGCATTGCCAGTGTTGCCGCTGATCAGTATGCCGTCGAAGGATATGCCATCGCGTTTATTGCCAAAAGCGCGTTGTACGCTGCCACGTAGCGGCCAGGGCAGATTACCCTTGAGTTCCCGGAATGCGCGGTCCTGGCTGGCCAATTGGCTCAGGTCCAGGCTGCGTTGCAGGTCTCCCAGCAATTGCTGCATTTTTTGCTGGTCCAGTTTCAGACTGCTCAGGTTTTTGCGGTCTTTCTTGATGCGTTCGTTCAGGTCTGCCAGCAGCTTATGGCGCCAGGCCTGGGCCTGCTCCAGCTTTTTGTGCTGAGCGGCCAGCTCTGCGCGTTTGTCGATCATCGCTTTGGCGTTATCGTCCAGCGCTGTTTCGGTATTTTCCAGTGCTGAGAGCTGATCCCTGAACCCGGCAAGCTGGTCTGCCAGTGCCTTGTTTACATTGTCAAAGTAACGCAGCTGGCGGTTCAGATCATCCGGACTGCGCAGGTTCATCAGCAGTTCCAGCCGTGGCTGGTTACCCATACGGTGTTGCTGGCGAATCTGCAGGTCAATACGGCCGACCCGGCGGGCCAGTTCAGCGCGCAGTGCATCACGGCGATTTTTCAGCGTCTGGGCATTGTTGATCAGGTTGCTCAGCTGGGCGTCCATGGCGGCCAGTTCCTGCACCAGGGTGCTGATGCGGGTATCACTTTCGCGCACGGTTTTGAGTAATCGTTGAGCTTTTGTTTCCCGGCTATCCAGCTGTTTCTGTAGCTGGCTTACCTGACGGTTCAGCTGTTGAAGCTGGGTTTCACTGGCTTGCTGGGCAGCCAGACTATGATCAGGCAGGCTCAGCATCGCAACCGCAGGGAGGCTAAGTGTCAGTACACGTAGGAATGAACGCATTGATCAGTCCGCACAAAGGGCTCGCAATGGAAAACGGGGGCTGGTGCCCCCGTCTGTATTCAGCTGAAACGGGCCAGCGACTGGCCGGTCATTTCGGCCGGTTGTTCCAGTGCCATCAGTGCCAGCAGGGTTGGTGCCAGATCACAGAGCGCACCTTCCTCCAGCGTCAGGCTGTCAGCCCGTGGCCCGGCGTAGATCAGTGGTACTGGTGTGGTGGTATGTGCGGTATGCGGCTGGCCGCTTTCCGTGTTCTGCATCATCTCGACGTTACCGTGATCAGCAGTAATCAGCGTTTCGCCGTCCACCTCTGCCATGGCATCTACTACCTGGCGAACGACATGATCAAGGGTTTCGACGGCTTTGACCGCAGCGTCAAATACGCCGGTATGGCCAACCATATCACCGTTGGCAAAGTTGCAGACAATCAGGTCAAACTTGCGGCTGCGGATAGCGGCGATCAGTTTTTCGCAGACTTCTGGCGCGCTCATTTCTGGTTGCAGATCGTAGGTGGCGACATCCGGTGAAGGCACCAGAATACGCTCTTCACCTTGGTACAGCGCTTCCTGGCCACCGTTAAAGAAGAAGGTAACGTGTGGGTATTTTTCAGTTTCAGCGATACGCAGTTGAGTTTTACCTCGGGTTGCCATGTATTCACCCAGATCATTACTGATTGCGACCGGCGGGAAAGCACAGGCAGCAGGCATATCAGCGGCGTATTCGGTCATCATGACGTAATCAGCCAGCACTGGGCGAGCCTGACGTACGAAACCGTCAAAACTGTCATCAGCGACGAAGGCACGGGTGATTTCACGGGCGCGGTCCGGGCGGAAATTGGCGCAGATCAGGGTGTCACCGTCTGCAATCCGGCCAACGGGCTGGCCATCTTTGACAATCACCGTGGCTGGCACAAACTCGTCTGTTTTGTCATCAGCGTAGGCAGCAGCCAGCGCTGCACTGGCAGAGTCGGCTTCGTTGCTACCTTCAGCCAGCGTCATGGCATCGTAGCCGGACTGTACACGTTCCCAGCGATTGTCACGATCCATGCTGTAGTAGCGGCCGGTTACGGTGGCGATGGCTCCTTTACCCAGCTCAGTCAGTTTTGCTTCGATCAGCTCGATGGAAGGCTGTGCTGATTTTGGCGGCATGTCTCGACCGTCCAGAATGGCATGCAGGAAGATCTTCTCTGCGCCACGCTGAGCAGCCATATCAATCAATGCGATGATGTGCTGTTCGTGGCTGTGGACCCCACCGGGTGACAGCAGTCCCATCAGGTGTACGGCTTTACCTGCATTGATCGCTTTGTCCATGGCATTGCAGAGTATAGCGTTGCTGAAAAAATCACCGTCTTCAATGGCTTTGGATATACGGGTGAAGTTCTGGTAGACCACGCGGCCTGCGCCGATATTCATATGCCCTACTTCAGAGTTGCCCATCTGACCCTCTGGCAGACCCACTGCCATACCGGAGGTGTGGATACGGGTCGTCGGATTACTGGCCATCAGCTGGTCGAAGAACGGGGTGTTTGCCGCTGTAATCGCAGAAGATTCGGAATGTTCACAGCCGAAGCCGTCGAGAATAAGCAGAGCTCTTGGGGTGCGTGTGTCAGACATCTTGATCGGGTCTACCTGAAGGATTCGGGGCGGCTATTTTACTGTGATTGTGGTTGGGAATCGACCAGTGTGCAGCCTGTACAGCTATCAACAGGGCTGTATACTAGCGTCTGCAATGGAAAGGGTGTCGGCAGTTTCAGTCTGAACTGGTTGTCAGGTGCTGTTTTCCGGTGTGCAACTCTCCCATTTCTAGCTGGATCTGTAACCCCATGGAACAACTGATCGAATTTATTGGTAATCATGTTTTGCTGGTCAGCGCCTTCGGTATTACCCTGGCTCTGCTGCTGTGGACGGAAAGCCTGAGGGGCGGTAAAGCTGTCACGCCTGCTGAAGCGACGCTGCTGGTTAACAAGGAAGACGCTGTGCTGCTGGACATCCGTAACAAAAAGGACTGGGATACCGGCCACATTACCAATGCTATCCACATTCCGTTTACAGATCTGAAAAACCGTATGGGCGAACTGAACAAGCATAAAAGCAAGCCTGTCGTGGTGGTATGTAACCTGGGCCAGACCGCGGGCAGTGCAGCCAAAATGCTCAAAGCTGACGGTTTTGAAAATGTAATGCGCTTGCGTGGTGGTATGACCGAATGGAAAGGTCAGAACCTGCCAATCGTTAAGTAAGATCAGCTTGTACTGATCTGAACCTTATTTAAAGCTGGCTGCTGATACTGGCAGTCGGAGACAGGAGCGGATAATGTCAGACGTTGTAATCTACTCCAGCCAATGGTGCCCGTTTTGTGTGCGGGCCAAAATGCTGCTGGACAGCAAGTCAGTGAAATATACCGAAATTGATGTCGATGCTGAGCCACAACAGCGTGTTGTAATGCGTGAACGCACCGGCCGCACCAGTGTGCCGCAGATCTATATCGGTGATACCCATGTGGGCGGTTGTGATGATCTGTTTGCGCTGGAGCGTCAGGGCGAACTTGATCCGCTGCTGTCTACGCAGTAAGTCTGCTCAGGTGCCGTCGGACTGCGTCAGTTTCTGAGTGACCGGCCTGGTTTCTGTCAGGCCGGTTATTCTCTTGTCGCTTTTTATAGAACCGTTTTTAAGGAAAAAACATGTCTGAAGAACAGAATGTACAACCTCAGTTTTCCCTGCAGCGTATCTACATTAAAGATGCCTCTATGGAGTCTCCAAATGCGCCACAGGTATTCCTGAAAGAGTGGAAGCCTGAAATCAATATGGACATGAACACGGCTGTTAACCAGCTGGATGACAATAACTTTGAAGTTATCCTGACGCTGACAGTAACCGCTAAAAATGAAGATGAAACGGCGTTCCTGTGTGAACTGCAGCAGGCTGGCATTTTCGCCATTGGTGGCCTGAACGAGCAGGAACTGCATCATACTCTGGGTGCTTTCTGCCCGAGCATCCTGTTCCCGTATGCCCGTGAAGCTGTTGACACCATGGTAACCAAAGCCAGCTTCCCACCACTGATGCTGGCACCGGTAAACTTCGATGCGCTGTACGCACAGCAGCTGGCACAGCAGCAGGCTGAAGCCGGTGCGGGCGAAGAAGCGACTCACTAAGTACTGCACAATAAGTACTGCACAATAAGTACTGCACACTAAGTACTGAGTTGATAAAAAAAGGCCGATGTTCGTAGCATCGGCCTTTTTTACGCTTTTCGGCGGGCGCTGTCCGTGATTACTTCGCTCAGAGCGCGTCAACAACGGCCTGGGCACACGCCTCGTCATGCTCAATGTAGCCGCCAGCGACCCCTACGGCGGCGATCAGGTTACCATCTGCTGCCATGATGGGCAGACCACCACCGATTAGTTGCGCTCTTCCCGCATGACGCAGTAAATCCGAAAACCATAGACAGTCAGCGCACTACCCAGCAGACCGGTCAGCACTTCAAACGGTACAGAGAGCCACTCATTGCCTGGCTGATCCAGCGCCAGTAATTCGCCCAGCCCAACCTGCAATACCAACAGCGTCAGCGCCAATGGTGCCAGGCCGTTCAGTAGTGGCCAGAAGTAAAGGCTTGAATCCTGCCAACTGCTTTTCAGTGCCTGGTTTGAGCCCTGCTTGTCGATAACACAGGCGTAATCAGCGAAGAATAGCCGGATCATCATAAAGACACCGGGGATAATCAGTAGCATAAATCCGGTGAATACGGCCATTCCTGTCAGCAGGTAAACCAGAAACAGTGAGCGCCAGCGTGCCATGCCAACAGCAAGTGACTGGCCAACGCTGAGTGGATTGTTATCAATAACCGACCCCAGATAAGCGATGGTTGCCCCCTGGTAGATTGGCATTAACAGCAGGTTGGCGACCATTACCAGTGCGATGGCCTGGCGGCCTTCGGGGCTGGTCATATCGGTGCCAACAGTCATCTGGCCCAACAGTGAGAACAGTACTAGAAACGGCAGTTGTATGCGGGCGATCATGCCCAGGTTGTTGCGAAAGAAAAACAGGCTCTGACGCAGATATTCAAAAGTCATCAGTGAAGCTTCTCCCTTTGTTTCAGCCCCGGTGAGGGTAACGCATGCGCACCAGTTTAAAATGTCCATTATCCGCGCAGGTTTCTACCTGGCTGAAATAACCGGTGGCTTTGCGTTCCAGTGGAATATGTTTATTGACTACAAAGCAGGCGATGCCTGAGTGGCTCAAGTGTTGCGCCGTAGCGTTGAGAAAGCGGTCGGTCAGGCTGTTTTCAACGTTGAAGCCAGTGTGGAAAGGTGGATTGCAG
The DNA here is from genome assembly GCA_025800125.1 of Marinobacterium sp. Lineage (GTDB taxonomy): Bacteria > Pseudomonadota > Gammaproteobacteria > Pseudomonadales > Balneatricaceae > Marinobacterium_C. The sequence goes on along the minus strand of JAOXSF010000065.1, from coordinate 35,301 downwards.
ATCACCAGCTCGAATACCCCGGTAATGCCTTTGGCGCAGTCAGCAGCAATGACGTTGCCAGGTAGCTGGTAACGCTGAAAATTCTGCTGGCAGCAGCTAATGGCTGCCGCGTTATTATCAGTGGCGACAATTTCGTGGTGCAGGACTTTATGGGGCGGCGTTTCAGGAGGCTGCGTTTTAGAAGATAGCGCTTCAGATACAACCGCTGATGAAAGCAGGCGATGCAGGTGTAAAGACAGGTAGCCATAGCCACAGCCAAGATCAAGGCTGCGAAGTGGTTCTGATCTGTCATGTGGCAGCCCGTCCAGCATGGCAGGCAGTTGTTCAATCAGAAAAGCACTTCCTTTGTCTATCTTGTTCCAGCCAAACAGTCCGGGTTTACTGCTGAAAAAGAAATGTTCGTCTTTTACTGCGTCTCGAATAAGTGGGTACTCACTGTCATCCAGCGCCGGGCCTTGGTGTTCAGGGCGTGTCAGTTCTGCATACCAGTAGTTTTTGTCTGCTTTTTCGGCTTCACACTGGCCATCAAACAGCTTTCTGGCTTTGTCGATATAGCTTTTTATGCCTTCGCCTTTTTCACCCGTCAGTTCCAGTATGCCGCCGGGCTTCAGTACCCGGAAGGCCTGATTGATCACATGGTGTACAACCGGTTTTTCTTTCGACACTCGATAGATGACATGATCCTGGCTGGCATCAGCTATACCGCTGAAATCGAAATCACAAAACTGACTCTGCCAGCCTTGTTTTGCCAGTGCCTGATGCAGGTCGAGCCGGTTACATAGTGCGGTGATTGCCGGATTAGGTGTCAAGCGGGCTTGCAGCAGGTTCTCATCCGCCAGCCACAAGCAATTGCCGGTGGCCCGTTGTAGTGCCGGGCGTAGCAGTGAAAATGCAGGGTCTGTCATCAGATTGCTGCAACCTCTTCAGCTGTCAGTTCCCGGTATTCGCCTGGCTCCAGCTCAGCGTCCAGAGTGATCAGGCCAACCTGTTCGCGGTGCAGTGCGGTGACTTTATTGCCAAGTGCTGCAAACATGCGCTTGACCTGGTGATAACGTCCTTCATGCAGCGTCACAAGGGCTTCATTGTCGGACAGGATTTCCAGCTCTGCCGGGCGGGTACGTTTAGGCTCGTTATGTAGCATCAGGCCATCGGCAAACGCCTGAACAGCGCTGGTGGGGATCGGGTCAGCAGTTTCAACCCGGTAACGCTTTCCAGTTTTATGTTTCGGTGAGGTTACCCGGTGTGCCCATTTACCATCACTGGTGATCAATACCAGTCCGGTAGTATCTACATCCAGACGGCCGCAGATGGTCAGTTCATCGGCACGGGGCAGCTCAATGAAGTTCAGCACGCTGGGGTGATTACCATCCTGATTACTGCAGACAAAGCCTTCCGGCTTGTGCAGCATCAGGTAATACTCCCGTGGAGCTTCAACCGGGAAACCGTCCAGCAGAATGTCAGCGTCTTCGCTGACATGCAGACCACTGTTGCTGACCACTTCACCTGCCAGGGTGATCTTTCCGGCGTGGATCAGTCGATGTACTTCTTTACGGGAGAGGCCGGTGCTCTGGGCGAGAAACTTGTCTATGCGCATGGGGTATCCGATCGCGGAACTGAAAACAGTGGCATAGTATACCTGAGCGACAGCGCCGGGGAATGAAAGATGCAAGTGGACATAAATTGGGCTACCATGCGGCGGGTTGTACTTCTGTAGTAACCGTACAAAAACTGCGCTGTATGACAGTAACCATAGCTGTGATGAAAACTGCATTTTACAGACCTGCATACTAAAAATCCGCACTCTGAGGCTCTGTATTATGAGGCCCTGTTTTATGAGGCTTTGCATTATGAGGTTCTGAATTATGCGCCTCTGTATTATTAAGCCTCTGTATTGTCTGTGCAGATGTCAGAACCGCGGGAAATCCCCCTGCCTTTTGTGACCAATCCTGACCATTGAGTTGAAGCCGTGAAACTGTTTGTTGATAACCTGACCAATGTTGATTTTTCCTACCTGCATCCTCAGCGTGGACTGCTGGGTGAATCCTGGCTGGTGCAGCTGGAACTTGACGGCAGCCTTAATTCACAGGGAATGATCTGTGATTTTGCCATTGTTAAAAAAGTCGTTAAGGACTGGTTTGATAGCACCATTGACCACAGCCTGGTAGTGCCAATGGCAATGCCTGGATTACAGGTTGAACGCGATCAGGGCTATACCTCTGTCAGCTGGCAAGCTCTACAGGGTGATGGTAGCTGTTACTCGCCTGATCAGGCGATTACGTTGACAGATTTGCATGAAATTACGGAACAGGGCCTGGCGCTCTGGTGTCGTCAACAGTTACAGGCGTTGTTTCCGCCGGAGTATGTACAGGGCCTGCGTCTGAGTTTCCGGGCGGAACCAACCACCGGGCCGTTCTATCACTACAGCCATGGCCTGCAACAGCATGACGGTAACTGTCAGCGTATTGCCCATGGCCACCGCTCAAAGATAGAAATTCTGATTGATGATGAGCGCCATAGTGAGCTGGAACAACAGTGGGCGAAAACCTTACGGGACAGTTATATTGCGACCCGTGCGCATCTGGTAGAGCAGACTGATGAGGCGCACAGTTATGCTTATCAGGCCCCGCAGGGGCGCTTTGAGCTGGTGCTGCCTGCTGATGCCTGTTATCTGATGGATACGGAAACAACGGTTGAGTTGATCGCCTGTCATCTGGCCGATGTTATTAAACAGGATTTTCCGCAGCAGAAGGTTACGGTGCGGGCATTTGAAGGGGTCGGCAAAGGTGCAATTGCCGAGCGCTGAACAGCGCTCGGCATGGGGTCAGAAGGACTCATTCAATGCTGTTGTGTGTACATACAGTAGCGCAAAGGCTCCTCGGCAGCTGTGTTCTATCTGCTGCGCGTCATTCAACGCGCGACTCTGAACGTAACCGCCCTGAATGCTGCTGATGATCATGGCAGCCAGTTCTTCGGCCATGAAAAACGAATCAATCATGTTGTCCTGCTGTGCCTCCATCAGTTCGTTTGTTATACGATACTGCAGGTGGCTGAAGTAACGAGTGATTGGTTCGCGCAGGTCTCTGTCGGCCATGGAGGGGTCAAATGCCAGTCGTCCGACGGGGCACCCTTTGATACCGGCGCGTGGCTGTAACAGAAAGGTTTCAAACTTTTTCAGCCAGGGGATATCGGCGGTGAAAATTGCATCACATTCGTCGATCATCTCGTCAACGCGCTCGTTCATGGCTTCAATGGCCAGTGCCTTTTTACCCTTGAAGTGGTGGTAGAAGCTACCTTTGCCTGCTCCGCAGTGATCCAGTACCTGGTTTGGGCTGGTAGCATCATAACCCCGCAGCCAGAGCAGCTCTTTCATACTGTCAATCAATGCCTGACGGGTCGAATTCATACAGACTCCTTCTGTTTACAGATGTCCTTGTGGGCTGATGGATACGCAGGCTCGATGTTCTTGGCCTGCTGGATGGTTAGCGGCTAACCATTCTAGTTGATATTCCTAATATTACCTGCATTGGGTGTAAAATTTCTGTACGAATAAGGCCTGGATATACCTGTATCTGGATTTTCTCCTGAAATCTCTGTGCAGATCAGGAAGTGGCGAGATTATAGCCAGAGACGTTGTAGAGGGTAATGCGGGTTATTGGTAAGAGGACATTTTTTCAGCAAAAACCCGACATGGTGTCGGGTTTTTGGTCTGGTTGCTTTGTGTAATAAACGCTCAAATCAGCCGTCTGGTGACAGGTAAGGAAACCTGTGGCTGTGTAATCAGTCGCGTTCGATTGCCAGGGAGGTGCCCATACCACCACCGATACACAGTGTTGCCATGCCTTTTTTGGCGTCACGGCGGATCATTTCGTGAATCAGACTAACCAGAATGCGACAGCCGGAAGCACCAATTGGGTGGCCCAGTGCGATAGCGCCACCATTGACGTTCACAATGTCGGTATTCCAGCCCAGATCTGTATTGACTGACATTGCCTGGGCGGCAAAGGCTTCGTTAGCTTCAACCAGATCGAGATCGCCGATCTCCCAGCCTGCTTTAGACAGTGCTTTGTGTGTCGCATCAATAGGTCCTGTACCCATAATCTGTGGGTCAACACCCGCAGAGGCGTAGCCTTTGATACGTACCAGTACTGGCAGCCCCAGTTCTTCTGCTTTTTCTGCAGAGCACAGAATGACTGCGGCAGCACCATCGTTCAGAGTAGACGCGTTACCGGCAGTTACAGTGCCGTCTTTTTTGAAAGCTGGACGCAGTTTACCCAGGCTTTCAGCGGTCGCGCCAAAGCGAGGCTGTTCATCGGTGTCAAATACAATATCGTCACCGCGACGCTGAGGGATGGTGACCGGGATGATTTCATCCTGGAAGCGGCCTGCTGTAACAGCAGCTTCCGCTTTGTTCTGAGAGGAGGCAGCAAAAGCATCCTGCGCTTCACGGCTGAAACCGTATTTTTCAACGATATTCTCAGCGGTAATACCCATGTGGTAATCGTTGAACGCATCCCACAGGCCGTCCTTGATCATGGTATCAACCATTTTCCAGTCGCCCATGCGTGCGCCATTGCGGGAGTTTGGCAGTACGTGAGCGGAGGAGCTCATGTTTTCCTGACCACCTGCAATTACAACATCAGCATCACCACAGCGGATTGCCTGGGTTGCCAGCTGCACCGCTTTCAGGCCAGAACCGCAGACCTTGTTGATGGTCATCGCGGATGCTTCCTGAGGGATGCCAGCGTTCATGGCAGCCTGACGTGCAGTATTCTGACCACAACCAGCTGTCAGAACCTGGCCCAGGATCACTTCGTCAACCTGAGATGGGTCCAGATCAACTTTGCTCAGCAGACCTTTCAGTACGGTTGCGCCCAGATCAGAGGCTTTTACACCAGCCAGAGTACCGTTGAACGCACCAATGGCAGTACGGCCTGCAGCAACAATAACAACATCACGCATGTGTATGTCTTCCTTAGGTTCGAGTTGTTCAGGTGGACAGATTACGCAGCACAGATGACCAGCATATTGCGACCAGGACTTTGACTGCCCACCTTGTAGCCTGTGGCTTGCAGCTACAGCGCTGATTTATTACCAGCTGCTGCGCTGCGGTAAAAAGTGCAGACAAGGGGAGAGTAAAGCCTGTGATGCGTCCTGTTCTCTTTATTTTTGCGTTACTGCACTATTTTTTGCGGTGCAGCAAAAGATTGCAGTCTGCGCCAGTCATTTCGGGCTGTCAAGCGGTCAGGCACTTTCTGTTGTGCTTGCTGTTGTGACGGAGCTTGTAGCACATCCTGCAACGATTCTGCACAAACTAGCAGTTGCGCGTAAGCGAGAAAAGCAGACGATAGGTTAAAGAATGACCAGTTTTCCTCAACAGTGAGTTGGCTATCTGAGAAAGCGCCAAAGTCTTGAGGGGTGAAAGAAGGATGAGAGGAGCAAGCAGCTGTTCAGTCAAACAGCTGCTTCTTATCGGAGGTGAAGCTGGTGGTCAGAGTTCGACAACGATGTTATCGATCAGGCGGGCACGGCCCAGATGACCTGCGGCCAGAATAACCAGCTGGCTGTCATTTTCATCGGCGGCCAGCAGATCATTCTGGCGAACGATATTAAAGAAATCACGCTGGAAGCCTGCGCGTTCCAATGCCTGCTGTGCTTCCTCTTCCAGCGTTCGAAAGTCACGTCTACCGGCTTGAATTGCTGCCCGGGTATCACGCAGTGCTGTGTTCAGGGCTGGGGCAATGTCCAGTTCTTCGGGAGTCAGGTAACCATTACGGGAGCTGAGTGCCAGGCCGCGGCTGTCTCTGGCAATCGGTGCGCCCTGCACCTCAACTGGCAGGTAAAGGTCTGCTGTCAGCTGACGAATGACCTGGAGTTGCTGAAAATCTTTCTCACCAAAAACCGCAACATCAGGCTGAACAATACCAAACAGTTTGCTGACAACCGTTGCGACCCCTTCAAAGTGGCCAGGTCGACTGGCGCCACAGTGTAGCAGAGATATTTTGGGCACAATCACTTCAGTCTGGTTATCACGCCCATTGGGGTACATCTCTTGATCGGAGGGAGCGAACAGATAGTGGCAGCCTGCTTCAACCAGTTTCTGCTGATCTTGCGCCAGTGTACGGGGGTAGCGCTCCAGGTCTTCGCCAGCGCCAAACTGTAGTGGGTTGACAAAAATAGTGGCGACGATGATATCGCAACTCTCGGCAGCCTGATGGACCAGGCTCAGGTGACCGTCATGCAGGTTACCCATGGTTGGCACCAGGCCGATCCGTTTGCCGTTGGCACGTTCTGCCGCCAGCAGGCTGCGCAGTTCGGTAATGGTGTGAACGGTTTTCATTGTCTGTCTGAATCCATCGCACGGGCCCTGGTCGGGCCCTCTGGTTAGTGGCCCCGCTGTTTACGGTGGCCCTGAAATCGGCGGGATTATAGCGAGATCGTTTCCAGCGTGCCCACAGGACATTGGGATAACAGCAGGTCAAGCTGTTGACCATCTGGTAGTGCCAGTGTTGGCGCAATCTCGGCCAGTGGCCAGAGTACAAAGTTGCGCTGTGTCATAAAGGCGTGGGGCACGGTCAGGCGTTCGGTCTGAATCTGTTCATCACCGTATAACAGTAGATCCAGATCCAGCGTTCTCGGCCCCCAGTGAATCTTTCGAACCCTATCATGGGCCTGTTCAATAGCTTGCAGCTGGTCCAGTAAGGCGTGAGCTTCCAGCCCTGTTTCCAGGCAGGCAACGGCATTGATATAGTCGGGTTGGCCTGGCGGGCCTACCGGGTCTGAACGGTATAGACTGGAAGACTCAAGCAGGCGACTTTGTGGAACCTGTGCCAGTTCTTCCAGTGCTTTGAGTACCTGTTGCAATGGTTCCTCAAGGTTACTGCCCAGGCCGATGTAACAGCGAGTACTCATTCGTGAGTGCCTCCTGAATGCTGGCTGGAGGGCTTGCTATTCTGGCTGGAGCGATTACGGCCAGGACGACGGCGGCGGCGTGGTTTACGCTCGTCCTGATTGCGCTCATTACGTTGCTCATGGCGTGAACGGTCACGATCACGGTTATGATCGCGTTGTACCGGGTTGGCTTTCTGATACTCAGTCCACCAGGTGCTCAGGCCATCCAGGTCTTCGCCGCTGTTTTCACGCAGTACCAGCAGGTCATAGGCTGCACGGAACCGTGGATGTTCCAGCAGGCGTTCAGCACGTTTACCCTGGTGGCGAGGCAGCCGCAGCTGTAGTTCCCAGATTTCACGTACTGGAGCAGAGAAGCGACGTGGGATTGCAGTGGATTTTACCTGCTGAGCGATGACCTCATTGGCGGCCTCATGCAGTGCCTGCAATGGTGGTAGTTCTTCTTGTTCCAGCAACTGGTTCATGCGTTGCTGCATCGGGTACCAGAGTAGAGCGGCATAGAGGAATGCTGGAGTGACGCTCTTGCGCTGACGAATACGGCGGTCGGTATTACGTAGCGCATTGAGAATCAGCGTTTCAACCGGGTAACCCTGTGGTTTTTTGACTGCACGAGCTGTCTGTTCATACAGTTGCACAAACAGGTTGTGCTGTTGCATCAATTGGTAAACGGACTCTGCGTGGCCGGACTGAAACAGCTTGAGCGATTCATCAAACAGGCGAGCGGGGGCGATATTACGCAGCAGAGGTGCCAGTTCTCTGATCGGAGTTGCGGTGTCGGTTTCGATTTCAAAATCGAGTTTTGCTGCAAAACGCACGGCTCGCAGCATGCGTACCGGGTCTTCACGATAACGCTCCTGTGGGTCACCAATCATGCGAATAACGCGCGCCTGTAGATCATCATAGCCTTTGGCAAAGTCGATGATGCTGTGATCTTTCAGGTCGTAATAGAGGCTGTTGACGGTAAAGTCACGGCGCAGGGCATCATCTGCCAGAGAGCCATAAACATTATCTCTCACCAGCATACCCGTAGCAGACTGACGGCCTTTGTTGCTGTCGTTGTCTTCATCCTGGTCATGGGCTGCACGGAAGGTAGCAACTTCGATAATTTCGCGACCAAAACGGACATGCAGGAGCTTGAAGCGGCGGCCAATCAATCGCGAACGGCGAAACAGTTCATGAGCCTTCTCTGGCTCGGCACTGGTGGCGACATCAAAGTCTTTCGGCCGCAGACCCATCAACAGGTCTCGGATACAGCCGCCCACCAGATAACCTTCATGGCCTGCATCTGTCAGTCGGTAGACCACTTTGCTGGCGTTATCGTCCAGCCGGTGACGGTCGATTTTATGAACAGCGTGCGGGATGATGCGTCTGCCATTCTGGTCGATGATAGCCGTCGGTGCTGTGGCTGAAATCTGGCGGTTATTGGCCATCGGCACGGTACGGTCAGAGCGATCGTCGTGGCCGGTGTTCTGAGTGCCAAAAAGTTTACGGGCAAAGCGGGTGAGAAAATTCATGCGGGTGCTGTTAAATGTCCAGACCGTGTTGGGAAAGTGGCGCATCATACCACTGATCGAGGATCAGTATAAACTGCTGTCGCGGTTGCCTGATAGACAGTTGCAACCGCTCTGATGGCAGCGTTGATCGCTGTAAATATGCGTATGAAGATAAGTGTGTGGAGATGGGAAGAACAGGCCTGGTTGCAGTAGCACTCAGGCCTGTTTTTTGGGACGGCGGGGGATGCCCAGTTTCTGGCGACGTTCCCACAGGCATTTGCGGCTGACGCCGAGCTTTTTCGCCAGCTCGGTTTCACTCATCTGGTCCTGATTATCCAGTACAAAACGCTGGAAATAGTCATCCAGTGATAGTCCCGCCTGGCTGCTGTTGCTCCTGGCGCTGGAAGTATTGTTGATGTTGCCAGCAGGTGCATTACTGTCTGCCAGTGTGGTGGCGACAGTTGCCTGTTGCCCGGCGAAGCGTTGCTCAATGGTGGTCAGCGCATCGGGTTCAAGATCCAGCCCGAGCAAATCAGGGGTAATCAGCTGGTGGTCGGCCAGAATGACGGCGCGTTCGATGGCATTTTCCAGCTCGCGTACATTGCCCGGCCAGTGATAGCGCAGCATGATGTCCATAGAACTCTGACTGAAAGCCAGCTGGTCAGCGTGCAGGCGTTCGCAGGCTCGGGTCAGTAAAGTGCGGGCGATGTCGATAATGTCCTGACCGCGTTCGCGCAGTGGTGGAATACGTAGTTCCATCACGTACAGACGATAATAGAGGTCTTCGCGGAACTCTCCCAGTTTGGCCAGTTGTTTCAGGTTACGATGGGTAGCGGCGATCAATCGGACATCAACCTGCCGTGACTGCACAGAGCCAACCTTGCGGATTTCACCTTCCTGTAGAAAGCGCAGCAACCGTGCCTGGGCTTCCAGCGGTAGCTCGCCAATCTCATCCAGAAACAGTGTGCCTCCATGGGCAGCTTCAATCAGGCCATGGCGGCTGCTGGTGGCACCGGTGAAGGCGCCTTTTTCATGGCCGAACAGTTCTGACTCGATCAGACTTTCCGGGATGGCTGCGCAGTTTACGCAGATCATGGGTGAGCTGGCACGAGGACTTTGCTGGTGAATAGCTCTGGCGGCCAGTTCTTTACCTGTACCGGATTCGCCCTGAATCAGCACAGTTGCATCGGTGCGGGCAACACGACTGATACGGCGAAACAGCTCCTGCATTGGTGCGCAGCTGCCAATCATATCGTGGTCGTTACTGGTGTCTTCATCACTGATGGCAGGTTGTACTGAAATACCGGTCTGGCGATGACTGAGAATATGCTCAACGGCATTGAGCATTTCGTCGTGATCGAAAGGCTTGGCGATATAGTCGACTGCTCCCATTTTCATGGCATCAACCGCAGAGCGCATACTGGCGTAGCTGGTCATGATCAGTACCGGTGTACTGCCTGCATGCTGGATAAGGTCAGTACCTGGAGCGCCAGGCAGGCGCAGATCACTGATGATCAGGTGAAATGTGCTTAGTTCATGCTGGCTCAGGGCTTCATCTACGGAGCCTGCGTCGGCAACATCGTAGCCGGTTTTTTCCAGCAGTTTTCGTAGCGCAGCACGAATAATCGGTTCGTCTTCAACAATCAGAATCTGGCTCATAAACCTTCACCATGTTCACTTCGGGAGGTGTCCCTACCCACTGTCGGGATATGTCCCGGCAGCGTGATAACTACCTGTGTGCCTTTATTCTGCTTGTTGTTGGCCGGACTAATCAGATCAATACTACCATAATGGTCTTCGACGATGTTGTATACCAACGTCAGACCCAGACCAGTACCCTTGCCCGGTTCTTTGGTAGTGAAAAAAGGTTCAAACAGCTGCTGTTGCAGTTCAGGTGGTATGCCGCTGCCTTCATCGGTCACCCGTACCACAACGACACCTTCATCCTCCTCCGCTTCGATCCATATATGGTCATACAGTTCCGAGGCATCGCTGGCATTATTTAGCAAGTTTACAAAAATCTGCAATAGTTGCTGGCTGCTGCCGGAGACGATCAGCCCCTCTGGCACATCATTGATATAACTTTGCTGTTTGCCACGGGTATCCAGTGAAATCAGGTGAACCGCTTCATTGACGCAATCTCGCAGGTTAACCGGACGGTGTTCGCGTGTCTGCTCCTGGCGGCCAGCGTGAGCAAATCGCACCAGTGAGTCGACAATACTGCCGATACGGCGGGTCTGGCCGACGATCTGATCGCCAGTTTCCAGAATGTCCGGGTTGTCGGTTTCCAGCTTCAGGTTCTGTGCCAGGCAGGCGATACCGGTCACCGGGTTGCCAATTTCATGGGCAACCCCTGCGGCAAAGCGGCCGATTGATGCCAGCCGTTCGCTGTGGGCCAGGTTTTGCTGCATCAGGTGGGTATCGGTTTCATCTTCCAGCAGAATAACGGTACCTACGTCGCGGCGATCACTCAGGCGGGCTTTGTGCAGGCCGCACCAGTGGGTACTGCCATTAATATCCAGCTTTCGGTCCGGACTGTGTGAATCCGGATGCTGATTGAAATCAGCCAGTAAAGGCCCCCAGGGTTCTGGCAGCGTGTTAACCGGGACGCCGATACACTCTTCAGCCGACAGGCCGGTAAAGCGTTCCATTTCCGTATTCCAGAGTAGTACCTGTTGTTCGCCATCGAGCGTACAGGCACCAATTGGTAGCTTCTGTAATGTCAGGCGGTGATAACGACGCAACTGATCCAGTTCGGCGTTCAGGCCAGTCATCTTTTCCTGGTAATCTTCCAGCTGAGATTCCATCAGGTGGACATTATGTGCTTTGAAACCTACTGAGGCGCCCCGGTGATGCAGGGGTTCGAGCAGGGCGGCGGCTTCAACAGGGCCCAGCAGGCCTGACAGATTGTGTTCAAGCTGGCTGCGCAGGCGTAGCAGGTCCATTGGTTTAAGGTGGTTGCCTGCCAGTTTCAGGCTATCAGCGGCTGTTTGTACCTCGCGGCTGGCGGCATCGCTGCCTAACCGCGGGGTCAGCAGTTGTACGAAATCTTCCAGTCGGCTGGCCTGCAGCGGGTCCATATTAGTCTGTTGCAGGGTATTGATCAGGCAGGCGTTGGCTGCCCGTTTCTCTTCCTGGGTGCGAGGGGTAATCAGAGAGATGCAGATCATAATGGCGCTGTTCAGAAACAGCGATGTCATGGCGGTCATATCCCAGTTGGTTGCCAGTAGCTGGAATGGCATCTGTGGCCCGGCGGCTGTGTTCTGAAACAGTGGTAGCAGCATGGTAATCAGCCAGCTACTCATACCTGTGCAGAGGCCGATAATAACGCCCCAGCGGTTAGCACGGGACCAGAACAGCGTTGCCAGTAATGCAGGCAGAAACTGCAAAAAGGCAAATACAGTGATAATGCCGAGCTGGTGCAGATCATAGTTGTTGGTTACCAGCTGGTAGAACAGATAGCTGGCCAGAATCAGCAGCATGATCAGCAGCCGTCGTAGCCAGAGTAACCAGGCGTAAAAGCGGGTGGTGTCCGGTAGCGGAATCATGGGCAGAATCAGGTGGTTCTGCAGAGTTGATGCCATGGATACGGTGGCCACAATCATAATGCCGGTTGCAGCAGAAAGGCCACCAATAAAGGTCAGCACGGTGAGCCATTCCGAATCCAGTTGCAGGCCGAGATAGAACATCACATTCTGCGGATTACCGCCTACTCCCAGCGCTTCCCCGGACCAGAGAATAACAGGCACTACCAGTGCCATCAGAAACAGCATCAGTGGCATACCCCAGGTGGCTTTGTACAGTGTTTCGTCGGAGGTGTTCTCAGTGAACATCATATGAAACATGTGTGGCATCAGCACCGCTGAACTGAAGAACGCCAACAGTAATGAGCGCCACAGGCCGCTATCGATGTTGTTGTACAGATCTCGGGTAGCATCAGGGTTGGTGGCCAGCCAGGCATCCAGTCCTGGTGCGCCACCGAGCAGTTCAAAAAAGCAGTAGAGGCCAACCAGCACCAGTGCACCCAGTTTGATCAATGATTCTACGGCCATTGCCACCATCAGGCCGGGGTTCTGGCTACGAAGGGAAGCATGGCGAGCGCCAAACAGAATTGAGAACAGACCGATCACAATACAGAAGCCTAGTGCGATCTGGTCGGCTGAAAACTCGCTGATAATATGCACGGCATCCGACACTGCGCTGATCTGGATTGAGATAAGCGGCAGGGTCGCGACGACGGTCAGCAGTGCGGTCAGCGTACCAAGACTGCCGCTGCGAAAACGGAAGGCAAACAGATCAGCCAGTGAACTGAGTTGGTAGGTGCGGGTAATGCGCAGAATCGGAATCAGAAACGCGGGGGCCAGCACAAAGGCTGCTGCGGCACCCAGATAGGAGACCAGGAACATATAGCCGCCCTGGTCAGCGAGACCAAAGGTGCCGTAGTAGGTCCAGACGCTGGCATAGACGCCGAACGACAGTACATGGGTGTAAGGGTGACGGACAATGCGGGCAGGAATGCGGCCGCGCTCTGTCAGCCAGGCGGCTCCAAACAGAAAAGTCAGGTAGGCGATGCCGATCAGCACCAGCTCCGGCAAGCTAAACATCGTCGTTGCGCCTCCGCTCCAGCAGAATCAGAAAAAGAATCAGTGCCAGCCAGCCAATAAAGGGGTGGTACCAGGGCCCCTGCCAGTACTGCCACCACTCAACGACCATTGGCAGTAACAGGTAGAGGGCAGGCAGTAACAGGAGCAGCAAACGGTGAAGATACATCTGTAATGCCTTGTTTCAGTCACGCCACGGCTGGGCCATACAGCGTGGTATCGAGAGTGGTGTCCAGTGAGTAATTGCCCACTTCAGAAGCTCATCACGGCTGGCATACTGTAAGGCTGCGGGTGGGTTCTGGCCCAGAAACCTCAGTGCGGCCCGTAATTGTGGTACCGGCTTACTGTCATCCAGTGGGCGTGCCAGATTCTGTTTGCTCAGTTTTTGCCCCTGGGTATTACAGGCAACTGGAATATGGCTGTACTGCGGGTGTGAATAGCCCAGCAACTGCTGCAGGTGCAATTGGCGTGGAGTTTCATCCAGCAGATCGCTACCACGTACGACATGGGTGACCCCCTGGTCCGCATCATCGACGACCACAGCCAGCAGGTAAGCATAGAGTTGGTCTTTACGGCGAATAACAAAGTCGCCACTGTCAGTCAGCCGGTAATGCTGTGTACCCTGAATGCTATCTGTAAACTGAATTTCAGCCTGGTGGGTGCAGACACGCCAGGCGGCAGGCTGATCAATAGCGGGCGCGGCAGTCAGGCAGTGACCGTCGTAGCAGCTACTTCCGCTGCGTAGCAGTAATTGCTTACGGGAACAGCTGCAGCGATAAGCTTGCTGGTGCTCAGCCAGTTGTGTTAACGCCTGTTGATAGAGGGCGTGGCGGTCACTCTGAAATACAATATCGCCGTCCCAGTGCAGGCCGAACCGTTCCAGTGTCTGGGGAATTGCATGGCGTGCGTCGGGGTGTTCGCGAGGTGGATCAATGTCTTCAATACGCAGCAGCCACCGACCCTGATGAGCACGGGCGTCAAGATAGCTTGCCAGTGCTGCCAGTAATGAACCGAAATGCAGCAACCCTGTTGGAGAAGGGGCAAAGCGACCGATATATGTCACGGGTTCAGAATCGCTATGTGAGAAAGGTTATGCAGATTGGACGCTGATTGTATGACGGGCAGGGCAACCGTTATTAACAAGAGTGTCAGGTTAACAAGAGCGTCAGGTTAACAGGGCCGGTTTCTACAGGCTTTCTTGCAAGGTAAAGCCAGCACAAAAGCCAGGCCGGTGGTGGACACCGGCCCACAGCGGCAGGGCTTAAGCGCCCAGCTGCTTTTCCTTGATCTCTGCCAGGGTTTTGCAGTCGATGCACAGCGTAGCCGTTGGACGGGCTTCCAGACGGCGGATGCCGATCTCGATGCCACAGGCGTCACAGTAGCCGTAATCTTCTTCGTCGATACGCTCCATCGCTTCGTTGATCTTTTTGATCAGTTTGCGTTCGCGATCACGGGTACGCAATTCCAGGCTGAACTCCTCTTCCTGGCTGGCGCGGTCGCTTGGGTCTGCGAAGTTGGTGACTTCTTCCTGCAGATGGTGGATGGTGCTGTCGACCTCCTCCATCAGCTCACGTTTCCACTCGTTCAGAATGGCGCGGAAATGGTCGCATTGCGCCTCATTCATGTACTCCTCGCCTTCCTTAATCTGGTAAGGCTCGAAGTGAGCGAACTGGGTGTCGTTGCTGGTTGGCATAGGCACTGCCTCACTCTAGTTTATCGCCGTTAACTGGCGCATCACCTGCCTGTGAATGACACCAGAACCTTGTCAAACCGTGTCCGGGTGCCGCGAAAGGCAGCGAAGTTACCAGATGAATCATCGTTAGACCAGACCCTTGTTATACAAAAATAGTTCTCTCTGGCCCTCTTTAAAAACCAGGTCTGGTTCATATTCCAGTTATTGTCAACCCTGACGTATATACAGTGGCCAGCTGCAAAGGCCAGTGAATGTAGAGCCGCTGGTGTATAATCGCCGCTTTTTATTACTGATCGAACAGGAGAGGCGGTGTCATGAATACAGCCTGGACGCAGCGTGTTGCCGATATTCAGTCTTTCAAGGTGATGGATCTGCTCAAGCGGGCCAAGGAGCTGGATGCGCAGGGATTTGATGTGGTGCATATGGAGGCGGGGGAGCCGGATTTTGCTACGGCAGCCCCCGTTGCTGAAGCTGCCAAACGTGCCATTGATGAAGGGATGACCCAGTACACCGCCGCTGCAGGTATTATGCCGCTGCGTGAAACTATTGCTCGCTGGTATCAGCAGCGCTATGGGCTGGAAATTTCGCCGCAGCGTATTATCGTCACCAGTGGAGCATCTGGCGCGCTGTTGATGGTGTTTTCTCTGTTGGCCGAACAGGGACGCAGTTTCATGATGACGGACCCGGGCTACCCTTGTAACCGCCAGTTTCTGCGCCTGATTGAAGCGCGGGGACAGCTGGTACCGGTAGGGCCTGAACAGAATTATCAGCTGACCCCTGAGTTAATTAACCAGCATTGGAACGAAGCGACAGCAGGCGTTTTGCTGGCTTCACCGTCCAACCCGACGGGGGCTGTCGTAAAACGGGATGAACTTGCGGCAATTGCCCAGACCGTGCGAGAAAAGCAGGGCCATCTGGTTGTTGATGAGCTTTATCATGGCCTGACTTATGGGTTTGATGCGCCATCCATTCTGGAGCTGGACGATAACGCTTTTGTGCTGAACAGTTTCTCTAAATACTTTGGTATGACCGGCTGGCGACTGGGCTGGATGGTGGTGCCGGAGGTTGCTGTACCCGAAGTAGAAAAGCTGGCCCAGAATCTGTTTATCTCGCCCTGTACGGTCTCTCAGTATGCAGCGCTGGCGGCATTTGAGCCGGAAACACTGACGATTCTGGAACAGCGCCGTCTTGCCTTTGAGCAGCGCCGTGACTTGCTGGTATCAGGTTTGCGTGAACTGGGCTTCGGGATTCCGGTCACACCGGAGGGAGCCTTTTATGTCTACGCCGATGCCTCCCATCTGACCGATAACACCTTTGATTACTGCTGGTCGCTGCTGGAGGACGACCATGTTGCCTGTACACCAGGGCTGGATTTCGGTAACAACCATGCTGAAAAGTTTATCCGTTTTTCCTACACCACCGGCGTGGAGCGAATTGAACTGGCGCTTGAGCGTCTGGGAAAACGTATTAATGGGTAACCTCTGGCGATGAAACTGGAAAACCTCATTGAGGGGCGATTGATACAGCGTTATAAGCGCTTCCTGGCCGATGTCGAGCTGGAGGATGGGCAGGTTGTAACAGCACATTGTCCTAATACTGGCTCGATGAAAAACTGTGCTACGCCGGGCAGTCGGGTCTGGCTGCTGGATTCGCAGAACCCCAAGCGTAAATACCCGTTAGGCTGGGAGCTGGTGGAAGTGGGGGCTGATGCGTTAGCCTGCATCAATACAGGGCGCGCTAACGCATTGGTAAAAGAGGCGATTGAGCGGGGCGTTATTCGTGAGCTGCAGGGATATACCCGTTTGCGCCAGGAAGTAAAATATGGCGAAGAGAACAGTCGTATCGACTTATTACTGGAGAACGGCGAGCAGCCAGATGCCTGGATTGAGATCAAAAATGTCACCCTGCTGGAAGAGAATGGCTGGGGCAGCTTTCCCGATGCGGTGACTGCCCGTGGTGCCAAGCATCTGCGGGAGCTGATGGGGGTTGTTGCTCAGGGACAGCGGGCTGTGTTGTTGTTTTGTGTGCCCCATGGTGGCATTGAGCGGGTGCGCCCGGCAGACCATATTGATGCGAAATATGGTCTGTTGTTGCGTGAGGCGGCAGCAGCTGGTGTTGAAATTCTGGCCTGCGGGGCGGCTCCTACACCCGCTGGAGTGACGCTCAGCCGGATGTTGCCAGTGGATCTGTCGCCACCCGTTACAGTGACAGAGTGAGGCTGTTCAGCTTAGACAGATCATGCCGTCACGCACTTCAAAAGCAACCGCGGTCAGATGGTCATCGACACAGGGCCCGGTGATACAGAGCCCATCTTCAATTCGAAACAGTGCGCCATGGGTTGCGCACTGAATATAGTGCTTATCGGTATCAAGAAACTGGTCAGGCACCCATTCCAGCGGAATACTGCGATGAGGACAGCTGTTTTCGTACAGATATAGCTGTCCGCGTTTGCGCACCGCAATCAGGTTACGCCCGTCAATCTGCAACCCTTTTGAACTGTTATCTTCGATACTTTCTGCAGCACAGAGTGCGGTCATGATAGATGATCCTGTTTTGCTAAATCACTTTATAATTTTCAGTTATGGGTGGCTTGGCTTTCATTCAGTGCCTTTAATATACCCTGTTGTGAAAGGTTGCTAAGCAAGTGTTGTAGATGGTCTGGTTGCTGGGTATCAACGGCCAGGCTCCAGCGCTGTTCCGCTTCATTGAGTGGTTCCAGATGCTGTAACTGGCTGTGCATGATGTCGACCGTGGCGTCAGAAATATCCTGCCCCTGTTCAGCGCGCGCCAGTAGTCTGCGTTCCAGCTCGGCAGGCTGACACTGGCAACTGATAATCCGTATTGGTAATGCCAGTTTCTGGGCCAGCTGCTGATAGCCCTGACGGGCATGACGACGTATAAAAGTTGCATCTACGACCACGCTGTATCCCGCCCGGAGCAGGTTGTTGCTTAGTTCTAGCAGGCGGTTGTAGGTATGGGTATTCATTTCACGGCCATAAAGCTCCAGTGGCTGGCCTTGTTTGCTCAGTTCACGATGCAGGCGTTTTCGTTCAACATCTGCACGTACCCGTATGGCTCCGGTTGCTTCACACAGACGAGTACTGAGGTGGCTTTTGCCACTGCCGGAAACCCCCTGCATTAATAGCAGGGCTGGTGTGCTGGCATCGTTGTAATGACTGGCCAGTGTGACGTAATGGCGGAATGCTGGCAGGTCGACTGGCCCCAGTGTGGCGACTTTGGCACGTACCATAGCGCGGTAGGATTTATAGAAGCGCAGCATGCGGACTCCTTCATAGTCACCGCTGAGTTCCAGGTAGTGATTCAGGCAGCGAGCAGCCCAGCACCATTGGCCATTCGCTTCCAGATCCATCAGCAGAAACGCCAGGTCACAAATGGTGTCGATCCAGCGGAACTGCAGATTGAACTCGATACAGTCAAACAGTCGTAGCTCATTGTTATGCAAGGTAATATTGGCCAGGTGAAGATCACCGTGGCACTCTCGCACAAATCCCAGCGCTTTGCGGCGTATCAGAAGGTCTTGTAATGAACGGAATTGCTGAGCCACCTGGTTGGATATTTGCTGTAACGTCTGCCAGTCATCAGTATTTTCCAGTGCATTACCGATATGCAGAAAATTGTCTGAGACGACCTGCCAGACAGTGTCGGGTTCACCCCAGGGGCTATCACTGGCGACAATGGGGACGCGCGCATGAAAGTCGGCGATCTGTTCAGCCAGCTGGTCAATCCATTCGGACTTGAAGTGACCACTTGTCAGCAGACGGTCTAGTCGCTGACTGTCATCAAACTGCATCATTTTGACAGCGTACTCCAGTATCGGAGCTGCTTTCTCAATCGTGGTACTGTGGTCAGACTCGGGGGACTGTGCTGCAAAAGAGGGGGCTTCTTCGCTGCCGTATAAAGTAACTACCTGCTGATAGATGTCCGGTGCTAGCCGCCGGTTCAGGCGAACTTCTTCTTCACAGAAGTGGCGACGATTCTCCAGTGTGGTGAAATCGAGAAAGCCGAAGTTTACCGGTTTCTTAAGTTTATAAGCCCACTGGCCAGTCAGGATGAGCCAGGAAATATGGGTCTCTATCACCCGTAATTCTGTAACCGGGTGTGGATAGAGGTCAGGGTTCTGCAACGATTCAGGCAGCGTCATGGAGTATCATCAGTCAGCGTTGAAGGCGCTATTATAGAGGGCTGGTGGCTGAATGCCGAATCATGGCTGCTGATGTAATCTTTGGCTATGGGGGTGTTGAGTTATCACCTGTGTAGGCATTGCCGGTTATACTGGCGTTCCTTTCAGCTATCTGCACGTTGTACTGGCTGCTCATCATTATTCTGAGCAGTCTACTTTTACTAGTCACTTTCACTAGCCCGGTTGTTAATTCTGCATGGCCAAACAGAACAGATCATCTTCATCTGATAAGCAAACGACTCCACCCAGGTCATCATCGCTTGGTGCTCGCCTGCGGCGTATGTTGAGTCGCACTCTGGTATTTCTGCTCAAATTGTCTCTGGTGGTGATGGTACTGGGTAGCTTTGGCCTGGTCTGGCTGGATGCTCAGGTTCGGGAAAAATTTGAAGGTAAACGCTGGGCGTTGCCAGCACGGGTGTATGCACGTCCGCTGGAGTTGTACCCGGGTCAGCAACTGGCCCCCGAAACGTTGAAGCGAGAACTGCAAGGGCTGGGTTACCGCTTTGTCCGTAAGGCTGAACAGTCTGGCATGGTGGTCTGGGGGGCTAAGAAAGCGCGTAATCACCAGGTGCGCCTGCACAGTCGTGGTTTTGAGTTTCCCGATAGTATTGAGCCCCCCCGTGATTTGCTGCTGAACTTTACAGGCAATACGCTGAACAGTATCCGCAATCGGCAGGGTAAAGTGCTGCCACTGATACGGCTGGAGCCGATGCTGGTGGGCGGTATTTACCCTAACAATAATGAAGACCGTGATCTGATCAGGTTGCCGCAAGCCCCGGAATATCTGATTCAGGCGTTGGTGCAGGTGGAAGACCGGGATTTCTTCGGCCACTTTGGCGTTTCACCCAAAGGGATTGCCCGTGCTATGTGGGTTAACCTTAAGGCTGGTCGTTTTGTGCAGGGAGGGTCTACCCTGACGCAACAGTTGATCAAAAACTTCTATCTGACTTCAGAGCGTTCACTCAGTCGCAAGTTGCTGGAATTGCCGATGGCTGTGTTGCTGGAGCTACGGTACAGCAAGGATGAAATTCTTGAAGCCTATCTCAATGAAGTGTACCTGGGTCAGTCTGGTAAACGGGCGGTGCATGGTTTTGGGTTGGCAGCGCAGTATTATTTCGGTTTACCGATTGATGAGTTGCAACTGCATCAGGTTGCGTTGCTGGCCGGGTTGGTGAAAGGGCCATCCTACTATGACCCTCGTCGTAACCCGGAGCGGGCGTTGAAGCGGCGTAATCTGGTGCTGAAAATCCTTGCAGATCAGCAGGTGATAACGCGGGCGCAGATGATCAAAGCCCAGGCCCGGCCACTGGATGTACTGAAACGACGCAGTCTGCATAAAGGTAATTTCCCAGCTTATCTTGATCTGGTAAAGCGTCAGCTGCGCGAAGAATACCCGCAGGAAATTCTGAGCTCGGAAGGGCTGCGGGTTTTTACCGCGCTTGATCCACAGGCTCAGTACCGGGCTGAGCAGGCTGTTAACAGCACGTTAGCTACTCTTGAAAAACGTTATCCAGAGCAGAAAGGGCAATTGCAGGCCAGTATGGTGGTGAGTAATCCACAAACCGGTGAAGTAATGGCTCTGATTGGCGGGCGCAATGCCCGTTACCGGGGGTTTAACCGGGCGCTGGACATGAGACGTCCAGTTGGCTCACTGGTAAAACCACCGCTCTACCTGGCAGCGCTGGAGCAGGGTTATACACTGGCTTCTTTGCTGGAAGATGAGCCGCTCCGTGTGCCACAGGCAGACGGTTCTATCTGGCAGCCGCAGAATTTTGATCGGACCAGTCATGGTCTGGTGCCGCTACACCATTCACTGGCACGGTCCTATAACCAGTCAACGGCCAGACTGGGGCTGGATATAGGGGTTGATCGTGTGATTGATATGTTGCAACGACTGGGGGTACGTAGTGAGTTGCCCGCGTATCCATCGTTGTTTCTGGGAGCCGCTAACCTGTCGCCTGTGGATATGGCGCAAGTTTATCAGACCATTGCTGCTAATGGTTTTCGTACACCGTTGCGAGCCATCCGTCTTGTTACCGACGCTGAAAATCAGGAACTGTCCCGTTACCCTTATGAGGTTGAGCAACAGGTTGCTTCCGGCCAGATTCATCTGATTCAGTATGCTTTGCAGGAAGTAGCACGTCGGGGGACGGCCCGTTCCATCTATCAGCAATTACCGTACAAGCTCAATGCAGCGGGTAAAACAGGGACATCTAATGGGCAACGAGATAGCTGGTTTGCTGGTTTTACGGGTAACCGGCTGGCCGTTGTCTGGTTGGGGCGGGATGATAATGGCAAGCTGCCAGTGACCGGCAGCAGTGGTGCCCTGAAAGCCTGGATTGCTTTGATGAAGCAGGTACAACCGCAGCCATTTCAGGCCCCAGCGCCGGACGATGTAAACTATGTCTGGATTGACCTCGCATCTGGGCTGCGTTCGGCGGAGGGCTGTGAAGGGGCGCAGCAGCTGCCATTTGTTGCGGGCACTTCTCCGCGACAGATGACCCGTTGTGCGCAGGAGCAGACTGCCTGGTTACCACCGGAGAATGGGTGGGGGCGCGCTGAAGGAGGCTATGGTGCAACGGGTGATGGTCGCCCGGATGACAGTGGAACGCAAAGGCGAGCAGAACCTGTGCCGCTACCTGAACCTGTACGTAAGCTGGAATCCTGGATCAGGGGCTGGTTTGATTAAGTTGTGCAGAAGCTGAGCGCAGCCCGGCTGAGCGCAGCCCGAAATAAACATATAAAAGAGGATGGTATGAAGACTGAGCGTTTACTGGCCCTGGTGGTCACAGCAGGGGTACTGGCAGGTTGTGCAGGGCAATCCTATCGGGTGCCGGTAGAAGAACGAAATCGCTTGCCATCAGCTGCCCCATCTGTAGAGCCGGCGCCAGGTGTGATTGTGACACCAGTGACACCGGTCGATATTCAGTCTCAACCGTTGAGCCCCCGGGCATCGGATCTGCCTGCGAATCGCTCCAGAGATATTGCTGAACAACCGGGCCGTAACCCAGCGGTGATTGCACTTTTGGGGGCGGCACAACAGCAGCGGGATCGTGGTTCCATGCGGGCAGCTCAGAGCAGCCTGGAGCGAGCGCTGCGTATCTCCCCTCGTGATCCGGAAGTTTACTATCAGCTGGCAGATCTGCAACGTCGGCAGAATAATTTCCGTCAGGCTGAGCAACTGGCGTTGCGAGGCCTGGAGGTTGCCAGTGGTAAGCCTGGCATGCAGCGCTCATTATGGGTGCTGGTCAGCAGCGCACGTAAGTCAATGGGGGATATGGGCGGCTACCGTCAGGCGCTGGAGAAGGCTCGTCAGTATTAACTGGCCATTATCGAGCTGTCAGCACTGGGGGCTGATGAAAGAAAAGAAATTGTTGCGGGTGAAAAAAAGCCCCGATGACCAACAGCCGGGGCTGAACAGGAGAACAATGGCTCTGCTTTCCGAGAGGCATGGAAGGGGTTTGTGGGTCAGCGGTTTGAACCCGTAGCCCAGTATCAGCCTGCGACACTGACACACTTGCAGAGTCCTCCCTGTAAAAAGTGTTGCTCTAGTAACGCTTTAAACCTGGGCGTCACTCAATAATGATCGGTGTTTGTGGTTCATGGTTGAGAATAAAGTCTCGTACTGACGCCGGAATTGCTGTTTTGCAGTTCTGCTGGTAGTCGACACAGACAATAACGGCTTCTCCTTCTGCTGCAATGGCGCCATGGCTCTGGCTATAAATTTTGTGCTCCATGGTGAAACGGTCTTTTTCCAGCCGGGTGACCCGTGTTGCTGAAATGATCTGGTCAGGCCAGGTCAGCGGGATCCGATAGCGGATACTGCTATCACGTAAAATGGGCCCAATGCCATCTCGCTGCATAATTCTCAAGGCCTGACTACGCTCCATGTAGGCCATACGGGCGCTTTCAAACCAGCGTAGATATACCAGATTGTTCACATGAGCAAATGAGTCCATCTCGCCCCAGGCTACCGGAATTTCCAGTTGTACCGGGAAGTTTTGCAACTGATTACTCTTATATATTTCGACTGTCATCGAACGGTTCCCCTTATCTTGTGTCTGCCTGCTTTGTGTAGAAGGGCAGAGATGAGTCGTTGATGGCGCGCCAGTCTTGCTGTTTCAGTGCGATGCCTGATAACAGTCATTGAGCCCTGAAAAGAAAAATAAGTAAAATCTTTAATACTTATTTTTTGTATAAGCATAATTTATAGAATGTATCGGTATTGCTGATTTCCGAGTGAGAAAATCGTTCGGTATGCTCGGTTGTGGAAGCAAAGAAATTCGTAACCATTGCGTGTACAGATCGGTGAGATGGTGTCACGGGAGGATTTGATGGAACTCAGGCAGATTCGCTATTTCCTGGCGGTACAGGAAACAGGCAGTTTTACGCGTGCAGCAGAGAAAATGTTTGTTACCCAGCCTGCATTATCGGCTGCGATCAAGACGTTGGAGGAGGAGCTGGGAGTGCAACTGCTGGTACGTAGCCATAAGCGCGTGAGTCTGACGGCGGAAGGTTTGCGGTTTCGTGATAGAGCTTTTGCCATTCTGGCTGAGTGTAATGCCGCCCGGCGGGATCTGATGGAGCAGCGAGGCAGCCAGCAGTTACGGCTGGGTATTCTGGATACTTTCAATACTCCACCGATTAGTCGCCTGCTCGTTCAATTTCGGATGACATACCCAGAAGTGGTGATTCATCTGCAAAGTGGCAGTAAAGATGGCCTGGCTCATCGGCTGGGACAGGACCAGGTTGATCTGATTATTACGGCACTATCAGGTGATGAGGCCTCATCAACCGCTTTACCACTGTATCAGGAGCGGTTTGTGCTTGTGGTTTCTCCACTGCATGAACTGGCGACGCGCAGTAGTGTTCACCTGGCTGATCTGCATGAAATGCCTTTTGTCTTGCGGCGTAACTGTGAAGTGCTGGATCAGGGCAAACGGGTGTTTCTGACAGAACAGGCTCAGCCGTTGATCAACTGTCGTACCGAGGAAGATGCCTGGGCGTTGATGATGGTGCGAAGCAATCTGGCTGCAGCCATCATGCCTGAGACCGTCAGTGATGAAGGGATTGTAAAAGTACCGATTGTGGATTTCGGTTTGATCCGCACCGTCGGCTGCCTATGGCGTGTGCACAGTGAGCAGGAGACGGTGCGGCAGTTTACTGCCTTTTCAGCCAGCCAGGATTGGCTACGTTCGGCTTGCCAGGCGGCCTGACTGGCTACCTAGCAGTGCCAGTGCTGCCGCCAGTGTCGCGGCATACAGTGCGCTGTCATACTGATCCAGCAGTGAGAATGGGCCAAATAGCAGTAATGCACAGCTGGCCAGCAGTGCTGATATGGAGACAGCCAGACGTGCCGCCGCTGGTAATAGCAGTGCAGCCAGTAACCAGCTGGCGCTGGTAACTGTCATTAGCAGTTCACTGTAGGTGGCGCCAACGCCTGAGCGGCGGCAGAGCTCAAACATGGCAAATAGCACCAGTAACCAGCGTCCCCAGGCTGCACGGCTCCATTGCCAACCCCGTGCCAGTGCCAGCAATGCAGAGCTGATCAGTGGCAGACCAGCATAGACTGCCAGATTGTCCAGCATACGTGCTAACGTCTGAGTATCCTGATCAGTGTCAGTCAACAGCAGTGCAGAAAGCCCGGACAGAGCGATAAATACACAGGACAAACTGATTACCAGCAGATGGCTGTGTACAGCTCCGGTTTCTTCATGTTGCTGTGCCTGACGATAATTGAGGCTGGCACCGATGACAGCTCCTGAAATCAACAGTAACTGGCTGACAGTTTCGATCATCATTACGTCCAGCCAGTGTTACTTGAGGTTGGCGAAGACGGTATCCGCAGCAGCAATGGTATTTTCAATATCTTCCTGGCTGTGTGCTGACGAGATAAAGCCCGCTTCAAATGCTGATGGAGCCAGGTACACGCCCTGTTCAAGCATGCCATGGAAGAAGCGGCCAAATTTTTCTGCATCGCACTTCATTGACTCGGCAAAGCTGGTGATTTGTGGCTGATCGGTAAAGAACAGGCCAAACATGCCGCCTGCGCGGGTGGTGGTAAAAGGCACACCATGGCTGGCTGCAACGGCTTCCAGTCCCTGAGTCAGCAGTTCGACTTTAGCGGTCAGTTGATCGTGAAAGCCTGGTTCACAGATTGCGTTCAGCATGGCCAGGCCTGCTGCCATTGCCAGCGGGTTGCCTGACAGAGTACCTGCCTGATAAACAGGGCCCAGTGGAGCGATATGAGACATAATCTCCTGTTTGCCACCAAACGCGCCCACAGGCAGACCACCACCGATTACCTTGCCCATGGTCGTCATGTCTGGCTGTACACCATACAAACCCTGTGCTCCGCTGAGGGAAACGCGGAAGCCAGTCATAACCTCGTCGAAGATCAGTACCGTGCCGTACTGGTCACAGACTTCACGCAGCCCCTCCAGAAAACCTGGAACAGGTGGAATACAGTTCATGTTGCCTGCAACAGGCTCGACAATAATACAGGCGATCTCGTTGCCAACTTCTTCGAATGCTGTGCGTACGGAGTCAATATCGTTGAAGTTCAGTGTGATCGTGTGTTCAGCAAGTGCTGCAGGTACACCCGGAGAGTTTGGTTCGCCCAGTGTTAGCGCGCCTGAACCGGCTTTTACCAGCAGAGAGTCAGAGTGGCCATGATAACAGCCTTCAAATTTGACGATCTTGTCTCGGCCAGTGTATCCACGTGCCAGACGGATGGCACTCATGGTTGCTTCTGTGCCAGAGTTAACCATGCGCACCATATCCATGCCGGGCATGATTTCGCAGACCTTATCCGCCATTTCGATTTCAATGGCGGTAGGTGCGCCGAAGCCCAGACCGTTATTCAGTGAATCACGCACAGGAGCTAGCACTCGCTCGTCGGCATGTCCCAGAATCATTGGACCCCAGGAGCCCACGTAGTCGATGTATTTATTGTCGTCCTCATCCAGCAGGTAAGCGCCATTACCGGCTTTGAAAAATACCGGAGTACCCCCCACACCGGAGAAGGCGCGGACTGGAGAGTTTACGCCGCCAGGGATGTGTGCCTGGGCCTGCTCGAACAGCGATTCGGAACGTGACATGTTGTGTCTCTCTTAAGCTATCTATTACTGGGATATTGATTCGATGACTAATCAGTTAAGGCCGGCCAGTAGTCAGGCTGGAGTGGGAAACTGATCTTTGAATGTCTGGGCGCGATGACTGATGTCGTCAGCGGTGAACAGCGAATGTATGACCGCAACCATATCAGCACCTGCCTCGATTACCTGGCGGGCATTATCCACGCTAATTCCACCTATCGCTACTATCGGTAGTGCAAAACGTGTACGTGCTTCGTGCAGAATAGACAACGGTGCCGGGCTGGCATCGGGCTTGGTACTGGACGTAAAAAAAGCACCGAAGGCGATGTAATCGACGTTGTTGGTGACGGCTTGCTGAGCCAGTGTCAGGCTGTCATGGCAGGTGATACCAATGATGGCTTCGGGCCCTAGCTGCGTACGTGCCTGGGCATGGTTGCCATCACTCTGGCCCAGGTGAACACCAGCTGCACCGCTGAGTATCGCCAGCTCAATGTCATCGTTAATCAGCAGTGGCACCTGATATTGCTCGCACAGCTCAACCAGTGCCCGAGCCTGACGCAGCCTCTTGACCGAGTCTGTAGATTTATCACGATATTGAACGAGGTTTGCCCCCCCCTGCAGGGCCTGACAGACTGCATGTAGTAAAGTAGCGTCGTCTGGCATCAGGGAGCTGTCCGTAATGGCATACAGGCCATGCAGTGGGTATCGAGGCATCTTTCCTGTCTCCTGTGAATATTCCTGTAAGTATTTTCTACAGGTACTGCTTTCTTGCAGCATTGTTCTTTCGCAAGGATTGTTCTTTTGCAAAGATTGTTCTTTTGCAAGGATTGTGCCCTGAATGCACAGCCCCGAAGGCATTAAGTCCATGTTGCAGGTTGTATCTATCGGGCTTTAATATCAGCTCTTCAGTCCTTGAAGATAATATGCTTCCAGTTGCTCGCGCCCCAGCAGACCAATGATTTTCTGTTCGTTATCCTGAACATAAAGTGTGTTTACGCTACGGTCATTCATTCTATCCAACGCCTCCTTCAGAGTGGCCCTGGATGATATGTCTGCCAGCTCATCGCGACGGGCGGGTACTTCGCATAGATCAACCATCTCGATTTCCGGGTGGCGCTTCAACCATTGCTTAAGGTCTCGTCGCGATAATAGTACGGGGTTGCCTTCAAAGTCGATTAGTAACCGTTCCGGTTGTCGAGTCAGGTTGCAGGCATCATCGTAGCGCACCTGTTTGGTGCTCTGGATGAAATCTTTTGTCATCAGGCTGCCTACTGCGGCACGTGACAGTGCCTGAGTTAGCGGCTGGTGGCGATAATCAAGCCCCTGGGCTCGCAATACAGTGATGAACATGGATGGCAGGTGGAACAGATAACGTACTGTTACGTTACCCGTTACGATGGCGATCATACCTGGCAGAATGATATTAGGGTTTCCGGTAAGTTCCAGCAGTGCAGTCAATGCTGCCAGCGGTGCATTCAGTACGGCCCCCATCATTGCTCCCATGCCGACCATGGCGTAGAAGCCCGCGTGAGAGATAGGTTGCTCAATCACCACCTCCCCGATTAGCCCCATGGCGCCACCTGCCATAGCGCCAATAAACAGAGTGGGAGCGATAAAGCCTGCTGGGATGCCTAGCCCGATGATCAGAGGGGTCAAAAGCCACTTGGCGACAATCAGTAGCAATAGTCCGCCCAGCGCTATGTTACCTGCCAGAGCATCAGATACGGTGTCATAGCCGATCCCCATCACCTGAGGAACAGGAATGGCAACCAGCCCGGTAATGACTCCGGCGGCAATCAGGCGGTAGCTGAGCGGGTAGCGACTTAACTGAATTGTCAGGCGTAGTATATGGTTGAAACCTGCCGCCAGCAGGCCGATGCAGAAGCCTAGCAGCATGATATAAGGAATTTCTGCCATGGAGCCGATTGTCAGGGCCGGAACATCCAGTACCGTTTCGCTGCCCAGTAATAAACGATTGGTGACATCTGCTGTTACCGCAGCCACCATAATCGGAACAAAACCGATTGCGCTGTATTCCAGCAGTATTACTTCCATAGCAAAAATGACGCCTGCCAGAGGGGTATTAAAGGCTGCTGCAATTGCGGCAGCGGTACCACAACCAACCAGAAGTCGCAGCGAGTTATTAGGCAAGTGCATCTTTTCGCCAATCCAGCTACTGCAGGCTGCACCCAGATGTACCGCGGGGCCTTCACGGCCAACGGAATGGCCGCTCACAAGAGCGATACTGGCACAGATCAGCTGATTGATCATATTTGGGAGGGGCAGGTGTCCCTGGTGGTAACTCATGCGTTCCAGTACATGCACAACGCCCATTTTTCGGCTGGCAGCAGCAATATTGTGCAAAATTGCCAGCAAAGCCAGACTGCCGGCGACAGGCAAAGTAAAACGTAACCAGGCTGGTAGCGATTCAAAGTCTTCGGCATGGCCAAGGATAAACTCCAGTGGCTGGTCAACCAGCAGTCTGAATAGCGAGATCAGTAGTGCTGTTGCAATACCTGACAGCAGGCCAAGAATGACCAGTTGAGGCAGCGCTTCGGTGTGGGCGAGTCGTTCGCGAAAGTAGTTGAGAGACCAGACAGGTTTGTTCATCAATAGCGGTTTCCGGGCGGCTGTTTCTTATGTGTCTGAGTGGCGTCCGTGCGGGGTTCCGGTCCGACTGGCTTAGTCATTAGTCCAGGTTCGGACACTGGATGCTCATCCACTGATCATCGTATTAGTCATCGCCCCCGCTGACGAGTATCATACGGTACCAGATTTCAGGACAGATATAAGAGATGAGAGGTCACTGTGATTAAAGCAGGTATTGTTGGTGGCACCGGGTATACAGGTGTCGAGCTGTTAAGAATCCTGGCAAACCACCCACAGGTGAAGGTGGAGGTTATTACTTCCCGCTCCGAGGACGGCGTGCATATTGCTGATATGTTTCCGAACCTGCGTGGCCATCATGATCTGCGATTCAGCGTACCGTCTGTTGATACGCTGGCGAAATGCGACGTAGTGTTTTTTGCGACACCACATGGTGTGGCTATGAGTATGGCGCCAGAGCTGATTGAACGTGGTGTGAAAGTTATCGACCTGGGCGCTGATTTCCGTATCCGTGATCTGGATATATGGTCAAAGTGGTACGGTATGGAGCATACCGCACCAGCCCTGGCTGCTACTGCGATCTATGGGCTTCCTGAGATGAATCGTGAAAAGATTCGTGAAGCACAGCTGATCGCTTGTCCGGGCTGCTATCCGACAGCCACTCAACTTGGCTACTTTCCGCTGCTTGAAAATGAACTGATTGACCATCGCCGTCTGATTGCTGATTGTAAATCCGGTGTCAGTGGGGCTGGGCGTGGCGCCAAAGTTGGTATGCTGATGTGTGAGACCAGTGAAAGTATGATGGCATATGGCGTACACGGTCATCGTCATCTGCCCGAGATCAAACAGGGGCTGGCAGATGTGGCTCAGCGTCCGGTACACCTGACGTTTGTGCCGCATCTGACACCAATGATCAGAGGGATTCACTCCACTCTGTACGGTGTGTTGAAGGATCCAGTTGATCACGATCTGCAGAAACTGTTTGAAGAACGCTATGCTGACGAGCCGTTTGTTGATGTGATGCCTGCGGGTAGCCATCCTCAGACACGCAGTGCGAAAGGCTCGAATATGTGTCGTATCAGTGTGCATCGTCCGCAGAATGATGACACTGTTGTTGTGCTATCTGTAATTGACAACCTGGTTAAGGGGGCCGCAGGCCAGGCTGTGCAGAATATGAATATCATGTTCGATCTGGCTGAAACCAGTGGTCTGGAAACGGTTGCGTTGATGCCTTGATGTTGAGGCTCAGGTATACAGATCGATGCAGTAT
This sequence comes from Marinobacterium sp., assembly GCA_025800125.1. Lineage (GTDB taxonomy): Bacteria > Pseudomonadota > Gammaproteobacteria > Pseudomonadales > Balneatricaceae > Marinobacterium_C. The sequence continues at coordinate 5,433 of JAOXSF010000065.1, read as the reverse complement.
GTGTCGGTCTGTTTTGCCGTGACCTGCCGGGTTGATTTTGAGTAATGCAGAATACTTGACTGTTTTTCCAGGGTAAGACGATAATAGTCACCTGTCTAACGCAGGTGTGAGTATCTATGAGTGATGTAACAGAGCTGACCGATTCAATGGTCTTTACCGATGCCGCCGCAAATAAGGTGCGTACCCTGATTCAGGAAGAAGAAAACGATAATCTTAAACTGCGTGTTTATATAACGGGTGGTGGTTGTGCTGGCTTTTCTTATGGTTTTACGTTCGATGAAGATGTAGCCGACGATGATACGATGGTAGAAAACAGTGGTGTCAGTATGGTGATTGATCCGATGAGTTTTCAGTATCTGGTTGGTGCCAGTGTTGACTATAAAGAAGGGCTACAGGGTTCTCAGTTTGTGGTCAGTAACCCGAATGCAACTACAACCTGTGGTTGTGGGTCTTCTTTCTCGATCTGATCTCATTGAAAGTCTGACGTGATGGGCTGGTGAATCATATTACTCGACAGGTTTTCTGTAAGATCGTGTCATGAGGTACACAGCGCTGCTTCAGCAGCCCGGGCTATAGGAATGCTCAGGGGGATATTGGTCTGGTGAAATTGATCTGGTGAGTATTTGATGAGAGTTTTGATTTCCTTATTACTGAGTTTTCTGCTGTTGACCAGCCACAGTCAGGCTCAGAGTGTGTTTAATCCGCAGTTCAGTCCGGTAAAAAAGCGTTATCTGGCTGAAATCCGTCTGCATACACCAATGGAAATTGAAAACCTTCTGGAGCGTGCCAGCTCGCTGGTTGAAAGTGCTGAAGACTTTCGAGGCTTTGAGCCAATCGCTGTAGTATTGCATGGTAGTGAAGCAGATGCTTTCCGTTCTGGAAACTATCAGCGCTATCGAAAGTTGATTGACCTTGCTGCTCGTCTTGATGCCTTTAATGTGATTGATGTGAAAATTTGTGAAACCTGGATGCGTATGAATAACGTCAGTCGTGCAGAGCTGCCTGCTTTTGTTGATACGGTGCCTTTTGGGCCCGCAGAGAGCCGCATACTCAGGCGACAGGGTTATGAAGCATTCTGAAGATTGTTTTGTTTTCTTGGGCTATTCATACCAGTGCTTCAGGCTGGCCAGATAGCGCCAAGAATACGCTCACCGCTGGCACCGGTTACGGTGCTGAGATTTCCGCTTAACCCTTCCATTGTCCGCCAGGCCAGCCAGGCAAAAGCCATCGCTTCTATCCAGTCCGGATCCAGTCCCAACGCTGAAGTTGTTTCTACTTTGGCAGGTGCAAGAAGGGTGTTCAGGCGTTGTTTCAATGCCTGGTTATGAGCGCCCCCTCCGCACAGATAAAATTCGTATTGCGACCATTGATCGTGTTGCTGAATGGCGTCACTGATTGTTCGGGCTGTGTACTCCAGTAGCGTAGCCTGGACATCTGCTGGCATTACTGATGATGATAGCTGCACCAGTTGATGTTGAAGCCATTCGAGATTGAACTGCTCTCTGCCTGTGCTTCTAGGGGGCGGGAGTTCTAGCCACGGCAGGCTGAGTAGCTGATCGAGCAGAGACTGGTTGACTGTGCCGCTACTGGCCCACTGACCATTGTGATCATACGTCTGTCCTTGCTGGAGTTTGATCCAGCTGTCCATCAGTACATTTCCAGGGCCGGTATCGTAGCCTGTAGTGGTTATATTGGCGCGGGCAGGTAGAACGGTGATATTGCTCATACCGCCAATATTAATCAGCATCCTGTTGTGGGCCGGTGTACGGAATAGATCTTGGTGGAATGCGGGAACCAGAGGTGCGCCTTGTCCGCCGGCTGCCATATCACGGCGCCGAAAATCAGCTACAGTTGTAAGACCTGTATGCTCGGCAACAGTGTTAGGATCGCCAATCTGTAATGTAAATCCGGGCTGCTGCTTGCCGGGACGGTGGCGGATGGTTTGGCCGTGGCTACCGATTGCGCGAATGTGCGCCCGATCAATGCTTTGTTCCTCAATCAGTTGATTACAGCACTTTGCAAACAATTTGCCTAGCTCAATGTCCAGCTGCCCCATCCGGTCGATTTCATGGTTGCCCGGTTGGCTCAGTTGCAGAATCTGCTGACGCAGTTCCATCGGTAAAGTGTAGTTATCTGCTGCCAGTAAGGTGCAATGGTCCGCACAAATATCAACGGCAACTGCGTCAATGGAATCCAGACTGGTGCCTGACATCAGGCCGATATATATATGCTTCACTGGGTCTGAGTATCTGTTGCTTTGTTGATGCTGGCCAGTTGAACGCCGCTTTGGCCTCTCAGCTGTGTCAATACAATGGAGGCAAACTTGGCGAAGTGCTCCCGTTCCGGTTTGGCGATTGGGGCTGCGTCAGGTAGTTTTACAGTCAATGGATTTCGATGTACACCGTTAACCTGAAACTCGTAATGCAGGTGCGGTCCGGTCGACATTCCTGTGGTGCCAACATAGCCGATGATTTGCCCTTGTTTTACTTTGTTGCCTCTCTTTTGGCCCCGTTTGAAGCCGTGCATGTGTGCATATAATGTGCGAATGCCGTTACCATGTTGCAGGATAATTACGTTGCCATATCCTCCTTTTCGTCCTTGGAAAATGACTTTACCATCTCCTGATGCTCGAATCGGGGTGCCAGTCGGTGCTGCATAGTCGACACCTTTATGAGCACGAATGCGATTGAGTACAGGGTGTTTTCGGTTCAGGTTGAAGCGGGAGGAGATGCGAGCAAAGTCGACAGGGGTGCGTAGGAAGGCCTTTCGCATGCTGCGGCCATCCGGTGTGTAGTAACTGGTATCGCCTTCTCCGTCGGTGTAACGCAGGGCGGTAAATGTCTTGCCGCGGTTGGTAAATTCAGCAGCTACGATTTCGCCAATACCGATTTTTTTCCTGTCCAGATATTTTTCTTCGTATAGTACGTTGAAACGATCACCCTTTTTTATGTCCATAGCGAAGTCGATGTCCCAGCCGAAAATACTAGCCATGGACATGATTGTACGATTCGAGAGGCCTGCGCGTGCTCCAGCCATGAACATCGAGTCGGTAATCACACCTTCGGCGTACCGTAGTTCGATATCTGGTTTGCGTTCTAATTTCTGCAGCTGGTAGCCTGCATCAGTTCGAATAATTTCTGAGCTTCTCAGACGATTATGCACGTGGCGTGCTTTGACTAGTTTTTTGTCTCTGATCAGAAACTGCATGCTCTCACCTGGATAGATGCGATTAAATGCTTTCTCGTTCTTCTTTTGGGAGCGTGCTGCATTGGCAACACTGATTGCAATGCGTGCTGGCAGGCCTGCTTTTTTAAACATGCCTGAAATTGTATCGCCTTTACCGACTTTCAACTTGATCCAGTCAGCCTCTGTTTGTGCCTTTTCCAGGTGGGAAAATGGTTTGGGAATAACCATTGTTTCTGCGAGCTGGGCAATAGGGTCTGTTCGGGTAAGTGGCGGCTGTGGTGGAGCTGCTACCGGCTTCAGAGGTGCAGGTTGCTTGTCACTCAGTGTAGTAGTTTTTTGATCAGGAGAGAGCAAGGTGGTTATGCCAACGATCCCGGCAACGGTTCCGGCTGCAATCAGATGTAATACTGGAAAGCGCTTGGGGTTATCCAGTGGATTGGTCTGTTTTCTTTTCAGAAGCATGAATGACACCCGGGACTCTTGGAAATATCTCTGATTTCGGTTCAGCGTGGCATTATACGCAAATTTATGTAGTAAGCGGCAGTTTTGAACAGATGTTTAGTCGTGGTCTGGTTTGTTTGGTTGCCGCGCAGTCGTTAGAATACGTCGACTCCAGGTGGAGTTGACCTGAATTTATACTGAGGTAGATAAAAGCAATGGGTGAGATGACACTTCTCCAGGATTTACAAGCACGCGGCTTGGTCGCACAGATGACCAGCGAAGAAGAACTGGAACAGCATCTGGCTGAAGGCAGTGTCACTCTTTATTGTGGCTTTGACCCTACTGCCGACAGTCTTCACATTGGCTCTCTGGTACCGCTGTTGACGTTGCAGCGTTTTCAGCAGTTTGGTCATAAACCCTTGGCTCTGGTTGGCGGAGCAACAGGTCTTATCGGCGATCCGTCTTTCAAGGCTCAGGAACGAAAGTTGAATGATGATTCAATAGTTGCTGGTTGGGTTGAAAAGCTGAAAGCTCAGGTCAGTGCATTTGTTGACTTTGACTGCGGTGATAATAGTGCCGAGGTAGTAAACAATCTGGACTGGACTCGTGATATGGATGTGCTGACGTTCCTACGTGACGTTGGTAAGCATTTCTCCGTTAACCAGATGGTGGCTAAAGAGTCAGTGAAGCAGCGCATTGATCGTGAAGGGGAAGGTATTTCTTTTACTGAATTCACGTATATGATCCTGCAGTCTTTTGACTTTCAGCAGCTTAACAAAAGCCACAGATGTACATTGCAGATTGGTGGTTCTGACCAGTGGGGGAATATCACTGGGGGAACAGAACTGACTCGCCGTATGAATGGCAATAAAGCATTTGGTCTGACATTGCCGCTGATTACCAAATCGGATGGTACCAAGTTTGGTAAAACAGAATCCGGCACTATCTGGCTGTCACCTGCTAAAACTTCTCCATATGCGTTCTATCAGTTCTGGTTGCAGACAGCTGACGCTGATGTTTACCGCTTCCTGAAATACTTCACTTTCCTGAGTGTAGCGGATATTGATACGCTCGAAAAAGAAGATGCTGAACGTAATGGTCGTCCAGAAGCGCAGTCCGTATTAGCCCGTGAAGTGACCCGTCTGGTGCATGGTGAAGAAGGTCTGGTAGCGGCGATGCGTATTACTGAGGCGTTGTTCTCTGGTGACTTATCTGATCTGTCTGAAGCTGATTATGAACAGCTGGCGCAGGATGGTTTGCCATCTACAGAGCTGGAGTCTGCCAGGTTGGCTGAGACACCACTGACTGCATTGCTGGCAGAATCTGGTGCTGCAACTAATGGTAAGCAGGTTAAGGATGCATTGGGCCGTAATGCTGTTATCGTTAATGGCCGTGCCTGTGGTGCTGAAGACAACATGAAAACTGCGGAAATTTTTGCTGCTGAGAATGCGATGTTTGGTCGTTTCTTTATGCTGAAACTGGGTAAGAAGAAGCATCATATCTTTAAGCTGGCGTGATCTTGCTGGTTCTGCTGTGGCTGTAAGTATTTGACAAAGGCGCTCTCTGGAGTGCCTTTTATGTTTCTATCTGTAGCTGCCCGCCATATGGCAGCAGAGCGTATCCAGCTACATCAAAAACTCGATCTGTAAATTCCTTGCAAAAACATGTTGACGCCCGCGATCAGATGCGTAGAATGCGCCTCCGTTCTCAGGGGCAACGCCGGAAACGACGCTGCAACCACTCGTTGAAGTCCAGTACTTCAGCTTGAGAAAACTGAGGATGAGGTGAAATTAGCTGTTGATTTTC